>CAYLPF010000064.1:0-7142 GCA_964385485.1 uncultured Lachnospiraceae bacterium
AGTCACAGGGTGCGCCCGGCATGCTTTTTGCAGAGAATATAGGTACACAAAAGGGAGGATACATCGATGAGTTTATTTCAGAAATTAAAGAAAGCGCGAGAGAACAAAAAAGGTTTTACCCTGGTCGAGCTGATCGTGGTACTTGTTATCCTGGCTATTCTGGCAGCGATACTTGTTCCGACGATGACGAAGTGGATCGACAAGGCGAATGAGAAGCAGGTTGTGATCGACGCGAGGACGGCTTACCTTGCGGCGCAGACGATCGTATCTGAGCAGTACGGTGCGGGCAACACGCTGGATGAGCTGAATTTCTCAAATGCGACTGACAGCGACGACGCGAACGGAGAAGCGTCAGACCTTGCAGACATTTCCGGAGAATATTCCGCCAGCTTTACAGTGACCAACAATAAGGTTGAATCCGGAAGCTTTACAAAGGGTGATTTCA
Source organism: uncultured Lachnospiraceae bacterium (assembly GCA_964385485.1). Taxonomy (GTDB): domain Bacteria; phylum Bacillota; class Clostridia; order Lachnospirales; family Lachnospiraceae; genus Choladousia. Next base: position 446 of record CAYLPF010000064.1, read on the forward strand.
CCGCAGTTCTTGCCAACGGCACATGGACAGTAGAAAAGAATGAATAACTACATTGCCATAAATAGAGAGGCGGTATCGTCAGATGCCGCCTTATATGTTTTTGCGCAGAGCCGCGGGAGGAATCTTGCTGCGAAGCAGCACGCGGCCCGCGCGGGCGGATAGGGCCGATAATTCTCCCCTATCTGATTGCGCAGGAGAACAGGAGGCAGGCGATGATATGAACAGTACGGGGATTTACATCATGATAGGCGCTGTATGTTTTCTTGCCGGCGCCTGTATTTTTTCCTTTATCAATGTGCTGGCTTACCGCATCCCGAGAAAAATACCGTTCTGGAGAGGAAGAAGCAGATGTACTTCCTGTATGCACGTGCTTGGGCCGGTGGATATGATCCCTGTAGCGGGATGGTTTATCATCAGAGGAAGATGCCGCTACTGCAAAGCGCCTGTTTCACCGCGCTATGCTGCGATTGAGCTGCTTGGCGGCATTCTGGGAGTTCTGTGCTGGCGGAGGTCAGGAATTTCTGTGGAGTCAGCGATTGTTTTTGCATTTCTCTCGCTCCTGACGCTGGTGGCGCTGGTGGATGCGGATACCATGGAGATCCCGAATGGATTTGTGGCTTCGGCAGCGGTTATTGGCATCATATCTTTTTTCTCAGGAATGGAGCCGGGGCTTGTGTCGAGGATGATCGGAATGCTCTGTGTCAGTCTTCCGATGCTGATACTCGCGCTGGTGATCCCGGGCGCATTCGGGGGAGGAGACATAAAGCTGATGGCTGCAGGAGGCCTGATGCTGGGATGGCAGATGGAGTTGTTTGGGATGTTTGCGGCGATCCTTTCAGGCGGCATCTATGGGATATGGCTTCTTGCCTCCGGAAGAAAGGAGAGAAACGCCCATTTTGCTTTCGGACCCTTCCTGAGCGCCGGGATGGCGGCAGCCATTCTCGCGGGGAGACCGGTGCTTGCGTGGTATCAGGGACTATTTATGTATTGACATATATCTACAGGGAAGTGAGATTCGGGTATGGAAAAGTACCTTTACACTGCAAAAAATGAAGACGGGAAAAAAGTGCGCGGCTATGAAAACGCCGAAAATGAACAGGAGCTTTACCGGAAACTGCGGGAGCAGCAGCTTTACCTTCTGTCTGCTGCGGCTGCCAGAGAGCAGAAGGGGAGCCGCAGGCTTAATGCAAAGACACTGGCAGAGTTTTCCAGAGAGCTTGGAACGATGCTGCAGGCAGGGGTGCCGCTGATCCGGGCGCTGACGATCCTGGCTTCTGAGGAAACGGTAAAGCCTGCACAGAAAAAATTATATGACGATATATTGAGCCAACTGCGGCAGGGGATTTCCTTTTCTGATGCACTGGAAGCTCAGGGGAATGCGTTTCCTGAGCTGATGATCCATATGATGCGTACGGCCGAAGTGAGCGGCAATCTGGATGAGGTATCGCTCCGGCTGGCGGTTTATTATGAGAAGGAATACAAACTGAGAGGAAAGGTGAGGAGCGCGATGGCCTATCCTGCAGTTCTGCTTGTCATTATATTCGCAGTTGTCCTGATCATTTTCACATATGTGCTGCCGCAGTTTGCCCAGTTGTTTGAGGATTCGGAGAGCCTTCCTCTGTCAACGAGGGTGATGTTTGGGATCAGTGATGCGATACGGCTGTATTGGATCCAGATTTTAATTATTGCCGCTTTTATCCTCGTGCTGTTTAAAGCGCTTTTGGGGATTTCCGGTATAAAATACAGGATCGACCGCCGGAAACTGCGTTTGCCCATAGTCGGAAAGCTTTTGAAGGTCGTTTATACGGCCCGGTTTGCCCGGACACTCAGCTCCCTGTATTCTTCCGGGATCCCGATGATCACTTCGCTGCAGATAGGCAGCCAGACCATTGGCAACACATATATTGAGGGGCAGTTTGATGAGGTGATCCGGCACATCCGTTCCGGTGAAAGCCTGTCACAGGCGCTGGGGACAGTGGATGGTTTTGTGAAAAAATTCGCTTCAACAGTACTGGTAGGTGAGGAAACAGGTAAGCTTGGCCAGATGCTGAACAGCATGGCGGATACGCTGGACTTTGAATCGGAGAGGGCGATTGAAAGTATGGTGTCAATACTGGAGCCGTTGATGATTGTCGTGATGGCGGTTATTGTGGGATTTGTTGTGATTTCTGTTATCGGGCCGATCTACGGTTCGTATGATGTGATCGGGGCAGGAGCCTGATATAAACGGAGGTAGTTATGGTTACAGCAGTATATTTGTCGGATGAGTCTGTGCAGGTGCTTGTTGGGAAAACGGGCCGGAAGCAGATCGAGATAACAGAGGCATTTCAGAAAGAACTGCCGCCGGGAAGTATTTCAAACGGGAACATTATATCGGAAGAGACTGTTTCAGAGGTATTATCCAATATATGGAAGGAACATGGCCTGTCCGGAAAACACGTGCGGGTGGTGGTAAATGCGTCTCCAATCACGCTGAAGAAGTTTGAGCTCCCTGCGGTAAAGAAAAAGGAACTGCGGCAGCTTGTCCGGAGAGAGATGGGCGGACAGTCCGGGGATGAGATCATTGATTATATGAGGCGGCCGGCAGGCGGAAAAAGAATTTCCGTGTATGCTGCGGCCGGACAGAAGGATTATCTCCTGAAATATCAGCGTGTCTTCCAGAAGGCGGGAATAAAGCCGGATAAGCTGCTGCCTTCCCGGATCTGTCTGGAAAAGGTATTGTCTCACATGAAAGTGCTCTCTGATAAGCCGTGTATTGTGCAGATACTGGAAGGAACGCGGATGACAAGCGTACTGTGGGTAGACAAAGAAGCGGTATACGCGATGCGTACAAATATCCCGGGGGAATACGGAAGCTTTCAGTTCGGACTTGAGGTATCCAGGGCAGTCAGCAATCTTCTGCAGTTCTATATGACGCAGGAAAAGCATCAGGAAATACGCAATGTTTATCTGAGCGGTATCACAGAAAAGGATTTTCTGATCTGTGAAGAGGCAATTTCCCAGATGACGCAGGAGGTTGAGGCGGAACGGCTTGAGAGAGATGAATCCATCACAGAGCATGGAAATGTGCAGATGCCCTTTGGAAATTATCTGCGGCTTGCCGGCGTTTTGTTTGAGCAGCGCTCTGAAATTAATCTGCTTCCGTCAGGGAAAAAAGAAAAAGTCCGGACTAAACGCAGTGATCTCTGGAAATATGCGGAGCTTCCGCTGATCCTTACGCTGGGATGCGGAGCTATTACGGCGGCGCTGGTTTTCTCGAATCACTTAAAACAGACAGTTCTCGAGGACGTGAACACATATGTGAACGATCCGGTAAATATACAGAAGTGCGGGGAAGCAGATACTCTTGAGCAGGAAAATCTGCTGCTTTCGAATCACATAGAAGCAGTAGAATATATGAATCAGGTGATTGCTTCCTATCCGGCAATGAATTCGTCAGTGGTTGAGGAAATACAGCGGTGCGCGGAGGGCAAGGCAGAGGTCAGCGTACAGAGTTATCTGGCGCAGGAAGGGCTCCTGACTCTGGATGTCACAGCACCGGAGGCGGATCTGTGCAGCCAGCTTGTGGAGACGCTTCAGGACTCCGGACTATTTCAGCGGATCGATTACACCGGTTATGTGTATTCTGAAGCAGAGATGACGTACCACGTCAACATTTTATGCTATCTTCAGGAGAGCGCCGGAAAAGAGGAGGTAGAGGAAGGATGACCCCGCTTACAAATCGTGATAAAAAGCTTCTCTGGTTCCTGGCGATCGTGATCATACTTTTTGTTTTTCTGCGGTTTCTGATCATGCCGCAGTTGGAACAGTATTTTGAGCTGGATGACAGCATTTCTCTGGCGGAGCTGGATCAATATGACATGGAGCTCAAAATGGTATCTCTGCCGGGAACGCAGAAGAGGAATGAGGAGCTGCAGGAAAGGCTGAATGAGGCTGCTTCGCTGTATTATCCTGTTATGAGCAGCCAGGAAATTGACCGTGAAGTGACAGGTTTTCTGCTGGAGTACGGTCTGGAAATAGAAAATCTTACGATCACAATGCCTCTGGCGCCGTCAGAGCTGGAGCCATACGCAGGATCCGGGATGGCCGCCGCGCAGCAGGAACAGGAGAAAGAACTGAGTACAGGGCAGAATACAGATCAGGAGACAGGGCAGACGGCAGATGAAAGCGCGGCGGATCAGGGCTCGGACCAGGCTGCGGCAGTGACGCAAAATCAGATTTACGCAGCAGATGTGGTTGTGAAGTGTGCCGGAACGGATGATCAGATGACAGAGCTGATCGATTTTCTGGTAAATGACAGACCGTCGGTAGCCGTAACCGGCTATTCCTATGAGAATCCGGCTATATCTGGCGATACGCAGAATTCTCCCGAAAAAACACAGAAAATAATGACTATTGGGCTGCAGCTTTTTATGTACGATAAAGAGGCTGCGGGATTGGAGTGATGAGATGGCGAGCGTGAAGAACCTTCCGATTGGCGAGGTCATAAAGGAATACGGGTATATTACGGATGAACAGCTCCAGGATGCACTGGCATACCAGAAGGAAAACAGAGGTAAACGTCTCGGTGCGGTGCTGATCGAGCGGGGATATATTACGGAGAAGCAGATGCTGGAGGCGCTGGGACAGAGGCTTCATCTGCAACAGATCGAGTTGTCCGGGATGCAGGTGAGCGTAGCGGCTGTGGCGCTCATTCCAAGAGACATGGCAGAGAAGTATTGCATGCTTGGGCTGAAGATCGAGGATAATGTACTGACCGTTGCGATGAATGATCCGCTGAATTTCTTTGGCGTGGAGGACGTGCGGCAGGTGACGGGATGTGATATCGCGATCCTTCTCTCAGAGGAAGCCCCGCTGCGCAAAGCAATTACGTACTACTATTCGGAGGTATCAGCCCGGGAAGCTGCCGAAAAGGCGAATACGAGCCTGAAAGAGATCGCGGTACAGGAGATGGAAGCTCCTGACGGCGAAGGGGACGCGCCGATCATACAGCTCCTGAACAGCCTGGTACAGCGTGCCTACAATACAAACGCCAGTGATATCCACATTGAGCCTTTTGAAGATAAGACGCTGATCCGTATGAGGATCGACGGGACGATCATCGATTATGTTACGCTGCAGAAGGGGCTTCACGCATCCCTGATCGCGCGTATTAAGATTATTTCAGATCTTGATATTGCAGAAAAACGTCTTCCGCAGGACGGTCATTGTCAGATCCGTGTGGACAGCGGCCCGGTCAATATCCGTGTTTCACTGATCCCGACTATTTACGGTGAAAAGGCGGTTCTGCGTCTGCTGGCAAACAATGCCCGCATTGACCACAGGGAAATGTATGGCATGAATGAAGAGGATTACCGGAAGTTTACGGAGATCATGCACACTCCGAACGGGATCATTTATATTACGGGGCCGACAGGCTCAGGAAAATCCACAACGCTTTACATGGTACTTGAGGAGATGGCAAAAGGGCAGGTGAATATCTCCACAATAGAAAATCCGGTGGAGAAGAAGGTGCCCAGGCTGAATCAGATGCAGGTAAATACCATGGCCGGGCTGACATTTGAATCCGGCCTGAGAGCGCTCCTGCGTCAGGATCCGGATATCATCATGGTGGGCGAGACGAGAGATACGGAGACGGCGTCCATTTCTGTGCGGGCTGCTATTACAGGGCACCTTGTGTTCTCGACGCTTCATACGAACAGCGCTCTGTCTTCAGTAGTCAGGCTGATCGATATGGGATTGGAACCGTACCTTGTGGCGAATTCCGTTGTGGGCCTGATGGCTCAGCGCCTGATGCGCAAGGTCTGCCCGTACTGCTGCGTGGAGCGGGAACTGGCGGAGAATGAGAAGTATCTGTTTGAAGAGGGCATGGCTCCTGCCCGCGTGAAAGAAGCGAAAGGCTGTGAGCGGTGCAATTACACGGGATACAGCGGCCGTATCGCGGTGCATGAGATTGTCCAGATTGACAGTGCCCTGCGGGAGATGATCACTTCGAAAGCTTCTGTCGAAAAAATGGAGCAGTATGCGAAAGAGCATCAGGGTATGAAGACATTGAAAAGAAGAGCCGGCGAGCTGACAGCAGCCGGGGTGACCACGGTGGAGGAGCTGCGGAAGATCGCGTATTACACGTAAACGTAATATATTCCGAAACAGTTCCTGAATTTCCATGCGCGGCGTTGTTGCCGGTCAGCAATGCCCGAACTGCCTCCCTTCGCCGCCTTGCGCATGAAAATTTATCCTTCGCAGTCTGCACAAGCTATTCCGTGGCAGTTCCTTACGGAATATTTTCCGCAATACGCGTCACTGCCACATAGATATCCTGGATCCGGTACCATGTCCGCGGGCCGACAATACCGTCCTGGGTAAGCCCGAAAACAGACTGGAAGGTGCGCACGGCTTCCTGTGTCCGTTCTCCGAAGATCCCGTCCGGGGTCAATCTGGGAATCAGCGGATAGTTGTTTGAGATCGCGTTCAGCTGCTCCTGGATCTTCAGGACATTGGAACCGACGGAGCCAATGGAAAGCGGAAAGCCGGGGTATGATTCCGGAACGCCGGAAACCTCCTCCGCACTGTTGATATACATGGAGTCACCGTAATAATTGCGGATGATGCCAAGCGCATCGTATCCCTGTTCCCCCAGGTAAGCGCTGCCCCACTGTGACAGCCATTGCGGACACGTCACCCGCTGTCCGTCGCA
>CAYLPF010000065.1:0-7116 GCA_964385485.1 uncultured Lachnospiraceae bacterium
ACATGCACCCCCTGCGCAAACATATCCACACAACACGCTTTTTCCACCCGATATCCCCTCGCCAGGAACACCTCCAGATCACGCACCAGGCTTGTCGGCTTGCAGGATATATATACAAGCCTTTCCACGCCGTAATCAATGATCTTCGGCAGCGCCTTCGGATGGATCCCATCCCGGGGCGGGTCAAGCACGATAACATCCGGTTTTTCTGTAATGGTATCCAGCACTTTCAGGACATCACCGGCTATGAAACTGCAATTGGTCAACCCGTTTAAGGATGCGTTCTCCCTGGCCGCCTCCACCGCCTCCTCAACAATCTCAACGCCGATCACTTCTTTTGCAACAGAGGCCAGTATCTGGGCGATAGTCCCGGTGCCGCTGTAGAGGTCGAATACTGTCATGTCTTTTGTATCACCAATATATTCCCTTGCGGCATTGTACAGCACCTCTGCCCCAAGAGAGTTTGTCTGGAAGAAAGAGAATGGGGTGATCTTAAAACGCAGTCCAAGTATCGTCTCATAAAAAAAATCCTTCCCGTACAGAATCTTCGTCTCATCGCTTCTGACGACATCTGCCGGTGAATCATTCAGGATATGCAGGATACCGACGATCTTTCCCTCAAGCGGCAGGGCTTTCAGCCGCTCCACAAGCGGAGTCAGATCGTATTCCCGCTGGCTCGTTGTCACAAGGTTTACCAGAATTTCCCCTGTGGTCTCCGCACGGCGCAGCAGCAGATGGCGCAGATAGCCTTCATGAGAGATTTTGTGATAATATGGTGCGTCAAGAGCCAGAAAATAATCATGGATACATGTCAGGATCACGTTCATGTCGCTGTGTACGAGCCTGCAGTCTGACGCAGTCAGAATATCGTAGGTACTGCCCTTTTTATGCAGCCCGAGAGAAAGCGGCCCGTCCTTATACTCATCACCGAAGGAAAATTCCATCTTATTGCGGTACGCAAACTCGTGTGGGCTGCGCCGGATTCCTTCAAATATATAATCCGGATTGCCGTCGGCATTCACCTGTCCGCCGGCCACGGTTGCAGCGTCAAGGAGCTTTTTCACCTGCGTTTCCTTCATGCGCAATTGTTCCCCGTAATCCATCGTCTGGTACATACAGCCGCCGCAAGCCGGGAAAATACTGCACTGCGGCTCACGGTTCTCCAGAGGAGACTTTTCCAGCACCTCAAGTAATCGTCCCTCCGCACGGTTTCCGCGCTTTTTATTGATCACGAAACGGATCTTCTGCCCGGGTATTCCGTTTTTGACCGTCACATTTCCTTCATCCGTCTGTACGATTCCTTTATTTGGGAAATCCACCCGTTCTATGATTCCTTCCATTATCTGTCCCTTTTTCAAAACTGTTCCTCCCATTTCATATTTCACACCAGCTTCTATATTCAAAAATATACCAGCTGAAATTCCCCCAACTGTGCGATTGCAATCCGATCGATCAATTGTATGTAATCGGACTGTCGGATCAAAGCCCCACCTATAAATGAGCGAAATGCAGCTGCTCCGGCAGATACAGGAATGCGTCATCAAGAACTTTGTGAATAAATAAGTGGAGCGGATGCGCTTTAGATCAGCCTGCCGCACAACTGAAAATTTTTTCAAAAAAATCTATATCCTCATCAAAAAAGAAGCAGGTGCCCTCGGACATCTGCTCTTTCCCGCTTCTCTTATTCTTCCGTCGTCTCTTTCTCAGTCTCCGGATCCTCTGCTGCTTCAGGCGCCTCTTCCGGTTCTTCCTTCGCTGGCTCTTCCTTCGCTTCCGCCTTCTCCCCGTCCATCTCCGGGAAGTCGTCATCCTCAAAGAAATCCTCGAAATCATCGTCAAAGTCTTCTTCGAAATCCTCAAGATAGTCCGGTGCAAAGTAGCGATATACGGCGTATGCAATCGCTGCTACTGCCGCCACTGCACCAATCACAGCCAGGATCCAGAGCACCGTATTTTTGTGCTTCTCTTCTTCTCTTTTCTGCAATGCTGCTAAAAGCTCATCGAATTTATTCATTTAGTATACGTCCTTTCTGTATTATTATCACGTACTTTATGATAGTATATCACAGCACGCGGATTTTTACTATAAAAACTTTTCACTTTGCATCATTTTTCTGCCGCCAGGCATTACGGTTCATTCAGCCACCAGCAGAGAAGATTGCAGGGCCGCCAGAAAGTGACTATAGCAGGTCGGCTGAATTGTTGCCACCGGGCCATAAACCGTATTAGCAGTCAGAAGAGACCTAAACCTTATCGAGCTTCGCAAACGAAGCAAACATTTTTTTGACGCCGACCCGGTCAAACTCTACCGTCACTTCATAGTCCCGGCCGCCTTCCGCGATGTTTTTCACCGTTCCTTCGCCAAATTTGACATGGCGCACCCGGTCTCCGACTCCGTAATCAAGCCCGGCGGATTTTTTTACCTGAAACTGCTGCGGCGCAAATGCTTTTGTGCGGAATTTCTCTCTTGCCTGCTGATAACGGCTCTGTGCTCTTTCGCGTTCCTTCTTCGGCGCTTCTTTTACCTTTTCTTCCCCCTGCAGCATTTCCGGCGGGATCTCGTCAACAAATCTGGATACCCTGTTGAAATGTACCTCGCCCCGTATCATACGCTTCCTGGCCGCTGTCAGATACAGTTCCTTCATAGCCCGGGTAATGCCCACGTAGCATAATCTCCGTTCTTCCTCTATATCCATCGGATCCCCCGATGAAATACTCATATAGCTGGGAAACATTCCGTCCTCCATACCCACCAGAAATACCACCGGGAATTCCAGACCCTTTGCGCTGTGCAATGTCATCATGAGCACATGATCCGGATCCTCCGCCAGATCATCGATATCGGCCACCAGTGCGACCTCTTCCAGGAATCCATTCAGGCTGTGCGTCTCTTCTTCCCGGCTCTCATCGTAGGCTGCCGCCTTGCTTAAAAGCTCGTCGATATTTGCGATCCTCTCCTTGGCCTCGTCTGTGCCTTCCGCCTCCAGTTCCTTCACATACCCGGTCACTTCCAATATATCTTCGATCAGCTCTTTCACGGAATAAAACTCTTCCTTGCTGCGGAAGGTCTGGATCATCTTCACGAAGCTCTGAAGCTTCATTGCGCTCTTACCGATTCCCGGAATAGTTTCCGCTGCCCGCAGCGCATCATAAAAGTTTGCCCCATGGGCGGTGGCATATTCCTGCACCCTGGAGATCGTTGTCGCGCCGATGCCGCGCTTCGGGACATTGATGATCCGCCGCACAGCCAGATCGTCCTCAGCGTTCGCAATCGTCTTCAGATACGCCAGAACATCCTTGATCTCTTTTCTGGCATAGAAATTTACCCCGCCGACAATCCTATATGGGATATTTGCCAGCAAAAATTTTTCTTCAAACATACGGGACTGGGCATTCGTGCGGTATAAGATCGCACAGTCCCCGTATTTCCATGCTCCCTGGCGCACCTTACCGCTAATCAGGCCGGCTACGTACTCCGCCTCTTCAAAGGCGTTCATGAACTGCCGGAATTTTACCATATCTCCGGCGCCGTTGTCCGTCCAGAGCCGCTTGCTCTTTCTGCCCTTATTGTTGCTGATCACCTCGTTTGCCGCATCAAGGATATTCTGTGTGGAACGGTAATTCTGTTCCAGCCGGATGACCTTTGCATCCGGGAATAAATGCTCAAAATTCAGGATATTTCCAATATTAGCCCCCCTGAATTTATAGATAGACTGGTCATCGTCGCCCACCACACAGAGATTGCCATATTTGGATGCCAGCAGGCTGATCAGTTTGAACTGCGCTGTGTTCGTATCCTGATACTCGTCCACCATGATAAAGCGGAACCGTTCCTGATAATATTCCAGCACCTCCGGGCAGCTCTGGAACAGCTCCACTGTCTTGCAGATCAGATCGTCAAAATCCAGGGCATTGTTGCTATAGAGCTGCTTCTGATATGCGCTGTAGACCTCCGCAGCCTTTTTCATCCAGAAATCCGAACCGGCCTTCATCGCATACTCTTCAGGACCCACCAGTTCATCCTTCGCTGCTGAAATAGCATTCATAAAAAAACGCTCCTTGTAGAGCTTCGTATCCACTTTCAAATGTTTGCAGATATCCTTTATGACGGACTTCTGATCATCGCTGTCGTAGATCGTAAAATTCGTTTCGAACCCGATCCGGTCTATGTACCGTCTCAGAATACGAACGCAGGTGCTGTGAAATGTCGCCACCCAGGCGCGGTCAGCATCCCCATCCAGCATGCGGCTGACACGTTCCCGCATCTCGCCCGCTGCCTTATTCGTAAAGGTGATCGCCATAATATTCCATGGATCCACGCCCTTCTCCTCCATCAGCCACGCGACCCTGTGCGTCAGCACCCTTGTCTTTCCTGACCCGGCGCCCGCAAGGATCAGCAGCGGCCCCTCATAGTGGCACACTGCCTCATATTGCTCCGGATTCAAAGAATCATATATACTCATCTCAGTCCCTCCGCTGTTTTTTCCGGCCTGTCTTCACCTACTCATCAAATTCAGCTACGACCGTATATCCGCTTTCATCAGTGATCACTTCGACGACCGTGCCCTCCCGCACAGTCAGCCTCTCCCGATTCGCATAATTTGCGGACATCGCTATCGCCGGTTCAATTGTATAATACCAACTGGACGGTAGTACCCCCTCCGAGACCGTTATCTTATCTCCCGGCTTCACCAGGCCCTCCCGTTCCATTTTGAAGTTCATTCTGCGCATCAGAGTACCTCCTCATTCCGCCTGTTCATTCTGCCTGATACAATGCTCCCCTTCAACAATCAAAGACGCAGCCATTTACCGTTCAATTACCTTTTTCTTCCCTGTCCTCATGTAATCCAGCACCTGCTGCTCCGACCGGATCTGCATATGCGCACCGACTCCCTGTGCATTGACCGCCCCGGCCGCAGTGGCAAATTCCGCGCATTCCCGGTTACCCATGCCTTTCAGCAGGCAGTGGATGAACGCCGCCACGAAATTATCGCCGCAGCCTGTGGTATCTACCGGAGTGATCTCAAAGGGATCCACATAAAAACATTCCGTACTGTTCTTAAAGAAACAGCCCTCGCCGCCCATCTTCAGCAGGACATTCTTCACACCTGCTGCCAGAAAATAATCTGCGATCTCGTTCGGATCCTTCTTACCTGTCACAAACACCGCCTCATTGAAGCTCGGCATCAGATAATCCGTATGCGGATATACCGTATCCACCCCGCAGGGGCCGATCCCCGCAAGATCATAATTCATATCAGCGACTGTGACCGCGCCGGATTCCTTCGCAAGCCGGAAAATGCGGTCAATTCCGTTCGTGTCCAGCTCGCCTAAAGAAAACAGGCTTGCCGCTGAGATGACTCTCGCTTCCTTGAATATATTGATATCAAAATCTGCCATCTCCGGCGTATAATTCCGTCCCGGTCCGACGATAAAATTGTGGTTGCCGTCCGGATGGATAAGTACCATAGAGGTAAATGTCTCGCAATCCTCCACCTGCCGAAGCAGAGAGACATCCACTCCTTCCCTTTTCATATCCTCATAGATCATCGTCCCGACATTCCGCGTATCCACCCTGGATAGCAGCGCCGAGCGGTCTCCCAGCCTTGCCAGTACCACCGCTTCGTTTGCCGCGTCGCCGCCGCTGGTCAGTGTCAGAGAGTCCACCAAAACTGTATCCGTCTCCCTCATAAAAGCGTTCTCCGGCACATTTGTCGTCAGAATATCCTGGCATACCTGCCCAATGCAAATTACGTCATATTTCTTGTTATTATCGTCCATCCTGCACCTCTTTTGTTAATCTGTGTCCTAAACCTCTGCTGCACCGTATCTGTTCGGTCTCACTAATTTCAAAAATCCCCGAAGCGCGTACCTTCGGGGATTCTAAAATGCAATTTACTAAACAAGCTTCATCGGATTCAGCTTGATACCAGGCCCCATGGTCGGTGCGATTGTAACGCTCCTCAGGAACTGGCCCTTTACCGCTGCCGGTCTTGCCTTGTTGATTGCTTCAATAAGCGTCTGGAAGTTGTCCGTTAACTGCTCCTCTGTGAAAGAAGCCTTACCAATTGGCACATGAATAATGTTTGTTTTATCCAATCTGTATTCAATCTTACCGGCTTTGATATCCTTGACAGCTTTTGTCACGTCCATAGTAACTGTTCCGGCCTTCGGGTTCGGCATAAGGCCCTTCGGTCCAAGTATACGGCCAAGACGTCCTACAACGCCCATCATATCCGGTGTAGCAACTACAACGTCAAAGTCAAGCCAGCCTTCGTTCTGAATCTTCGGAACGAGTTCTTCAGCGCCTACGTACTCAGCGCCTGCTGCCTGAGCTTCTTCCGCTTTTGCATTCTTAGCGAATACAAGTACACGGACCTTTTTGCCGGTTCCGTGCGGAAGCACTACAGCGCCACGGATCTGCTGGTCTGCATGACGTCCATCGCAGCCTGTTCTGATATGAACTTCGATTGTCTCATCAAATTTTGCTACCGCTGACTTTTTAGCCAGTGCAATAGCGTCGTTTACATCGTAGAGTACTGTACGGTCGATCGCCTTTGCAGCCTCTGCGTATTTTTTTCCTCTTTTCATATTAAATAACCTCCTGGTGGTGTTTGCGGGAAATTCCCTCCCACTTTACTCTGTTCGTTTACAAAATATCTTACTGTATACGGGTGTGTCCGCGCGGCTAAGCTCATGCGCCCCTTTGGCGCACATTCGCTGAGGTTCGCGGTAATATCATATCCACTATGTCCGTTTCCTCGCTCTGCCCGGAATTTGCCAGTGCCCAGATGGGCTTTCGCACTAAGTTCAGGCTTCACCTATGGCTCGCTTTCACCAAGTGTTCCGTGCCGGCGCTCTACTCCTCGACGGTGATCCCCATGCTTCTGGCTGTACCTGCGATCATGCTCATAGCAGCCTCAACGCTGCCTGCATTCAGATCCGGCATCTTCATCTCGGCAATCTCTCTGAGCTTGTCTTTGGAAACAGAAGCTACTTTTGTCTTGTTCGGAACTCCTGAACCTGATTTAATGTTGCATGCTTTCTTCAGCAGAACTGCTGCAGGCGGAGTCTTTGTGATGAAGCTGAAGCTTCTGTCTGCGTAAACAGTGATCA
>CAYLPF010000066.1:0-7072 GCA_964385485.1 uncultured Lachnospiraceae bacterium
TTGATTGGAATAAAGCAAAAAACAAGTTGACAAGCCGGAATGAATATTGTATATTAAGAAAAACAATTTAATCTGATAAACCGATGAAGCGGAAGTAACGGCAGTTATGTGCGCACAGAGAGTCCGGGGAGGTGAGAGCCGGGCCGAGATGCAGATTGTCAAATGGGCCGCTGAGGGCGCAGCCAAAGGCATTTGCCGAGTATTCTGCGACGTGAGGCATACGTAAGTTGCAGGAGATATGTTTGTATCTCATTAAGAGCACGGGAGACCGTGAAGCAGGGTGGCACCGCGGAAAAAGTATATCCGTCCCTGGCAGATCTTATTGATCTGTCAGGGATTTTTTGCGTCTGCACAGTATCCCATGCGCTATGAACGTACCACCGCGCATGTGTGCATCCCTGAACTCAGTTTTCCGCTTCGCGGAAAAGGGTACTATCATAGAAAACAGCTCGCGGCATATCAGAGGAATTAACACAAGGAGGAGCAATCAACATGTATCCATCATTAGAACAGGCAAAAGAAATTGCTGCATCCGGCAACTACAGGAGAATCCCGGTGTGCAGGGAACTGCTCTCAGACCGGTTCACAACGATTGAAGCTATGAGGACACTGCGGGCAGCCAGCAGCCATTGCTATCTGCTGGAAAGTGCGGAAGCCCATCAGCAGTGGGGCAGGTATTCGTTTCTCGGATATGCGCCGGGGCTGGAGCTTACGTGCCGGGCCGGGCAGGTGAAGATACGACGGGGCGAGGACATACGTTCGGGCGGCGTTACCGAGGAGGTGCGCTGTGAAAGTCCGCAGAAGGTCATCCGGGAGATCCTGAAGGAAAACAGAAGTCCCCAGATAAAGGGAATGCCGCCATTTACCGGCGGCCTGGTAGGATATTTTGCATATGATTATATTTGCTATAGTGAGCCGACGCTGCGGCTTAACGGCGAAGATCCGGATGCATTTCAGGATGCGGATCTGATGCTTTTTGACAGGGTGATCGCTTTTGATAATTACAGGCAGAAACTGATCCTGATCTGCGGTGTGAGGACAGAAAACCTGGACCAGTCGTATCGGGAGGCGGAGGGGAAGCTTCGTGAAATGGAAGAGCTTCTGAAAAGCAATGTGAAAGCGTATTTTCCACCGGTCCATCTGAAGGAAGAGATCAGGCCCTGTTTTTCCCGGGAGCGTTATAAAGAGATGGTAGAAAAAGCGAAGCGCTATATTTATGAAGGCGATATTTTTCAGGTAGTACTCTCCAATCCGATGGAAGCAGAGGCAGAAGGAAGTCTGTTTGACGCGTACCGCGTGCTGCGTACTTCCAACCCTTCTCCATATATGTTTTATTTTTCCAGCGATAATATAGAGCTGGTTGGGGCTTCGCCGGAGACACTGGTGAAGCTGGAAAACAGCATCCTGCATACTTTCCCGCTGGCGGGAACACGGCCCAGAGGAAAAACAGAAGCGGAGGATAAGGCTCTTGAAGAAGAATTGCTGGCCGATGAGAAGGAACGCTCCGAGCACAACATGCTGGTGGATCTGGGCAGAAATGATATTGGAAAGATCAGTGAGATCGGCAGCGTAAAGGTGGAAAAATATATGACGGTCGAGCGTTTTTCCCATGTCATGCACATCGGCTCCACGGTTTCGGGAGCTATCCGGGCAGACCGGGACGCGGTGGATGCGGTGGATGCGATCCTCCCCGCAGGTACGCTTTCCGGGGCGCCGAAGCTGCGGGCCTGCCAGATCATCGATGAGCTGGAGGGCAGAAAGCGGGGCATATACGGAGGCGCAATCGGATATCTGGATTTTACAGGTAATCTTGATACCTGCATCGCGATCCGTCTGGCATTTAAGAAAAATGGACGGATTACGATACGTTCCGGGGCGGGCATTGTAGCGGACAGTGTGCCGGATAAGGAATTTGAAGAGTGCTGCAACAAGGCAAAGGCCGTGGTAAATGCGGTGCTTCAGGCAGAGGAGGGAGTGGAATGATCCTGCTGATTGATAATTACGACAGCTTTTCTTACAATCTGTACCAGCTTGCCGGTGCGGTAAGGCCGGATATTCAGGTCATTCGGAATGACACATATACGGCGGAGCAGATTGAGGCCATGAAGCCGGAGGCGATCATTATTTCGCCGGGGCCGGGAAGGCCGGAGGATGCCGGCGTATGTATTGACGTGATCCGGAAAATGGCCGGAAAGACGCCGATCCTGGGCGTGTGCCTGGGGCATCAGGCGATCTGTCAGGCTTTTGGCGGCGCCGTATCTTATGCGAAGGAACTGATGCACGGAAAGCAGTCCCTGCTGGAGGTATCGACGGACAGTATTCTGTTCCGCGGGCTGGCAAATCCTGTGGCGGCAGCCCGGTATCACTCGCTGGCAGCGTCAGAAGAGACGCTGCCGCCGGAGCTTCGCATTACAGCCAGAACAAAGGATGGGGAAGTGATGGCCGTGGAGCATACGCGGTATCCTGTTTATGGAGTGCAGTTTCACCCGGAGTCCGTAATGACGCCGGATGGTATTACAATAATAAAAAATTTTATGGAGGTAGTAAAAAATGATTAGAGAAGCGATTATCAAACTTTCAAAGAAAGAGGATCTGACGTATCAGGAAGCAGAAGCGGTTATGAATGAGATCATGGGAGGCGAGGCAACGCCGGTTCAGATGTCCTCCTACCTCACGGCCCTGGCAATGAAGGGCGAGACGATCGATGAGATCACGGCGTCTGCGGCAGGGATGAGAGCACATTGCATTAAACTCCTGCATGAGATGGACGTACTCGAGATTGTGGGAACCGGCGGAGATGGCTCTAATTCCTTTAATATTTCCACGACAGCTTCGCTGGTCATCGCGTCTGCGGGGGTTCCGGTGGCAAAGCATGGCAACCGGGCGGCATCTTCCAAAAGCGGTGCGGCAGACGTCCTGGAGGCTCTCGGCGTAAACATCATGGTATCTCCGGAAAAAAGCACAGAGCTTTTGCAGAAGATCAATATTTGTTTCCTGTTTGCACAGAATTATCATATCGCAATGAAATATGTGGCGCCGATCCGAAAGGAGCTTGGCATCCGTACCGTATTTAATATTCTTGGGCCGCTGTCGAACCCGGCGGGGGCAAATATGGAGCTGATGGGCGTATTTGATGAGTCGCTTGTGGAACCGCTTGCCAGGGTTATGCTGAATCTCGGCGTGAACCGCGGAATGGTGGTATACGGGCAGGATAAACTGGATGAGATCTCCATGAGCGCACCAACCTCTGTCTGTGAGATCAAAGACGGAGCTTTCCGATCCTATACGGTCACGCCGGAGCAGTTCGGTTATACGAGATGTGCGAAGGATGAGCTGAAAGGCGGAACGCCGAAGGAAAATGCAGAGATCACAAAAGCGATCATAAGCGGCGGGGATAAAGGGCCAAAACGCCAGGCAGTGTGCATGAACGCCGGAGCCGCCCTGTACATTGCGGGAAAGGCGGAATCGCTGGAAGAAGGAGTACGGCTCGCGGAAGAACAGATAGACAGCGGCGCGGCGCAGAAGGTACTGGAGGCATTTGTGAGAGAGAGCAATCGCTGAAAGTAAACAGAAGCGTCTCAAAAAATGTATGGCGGAGGAATAGAAGCTTCATGGGCAGAAATATTTTAGCGGAAATAGCAGAAAAGACGAGAGAAAGGATCGATCTGGAAAAGCGGAAGAATCCGCCCGGGATGGTCCGGAGGGAAGCGGAGCAGGCGCGTCGCGGGGGCAGGACGCAGGATTTTGCCTTTGAAAAGGCTCTGGCGGGAGATGGGATGTCCTTTATCTGTGAAGTCAAAAAAGCGTCCCCATCAAAGGGGCTGATAGCTCCCGGCTTTCCATATCTTGATATTGCAGCGGAGTATGAGGCTGCCGGGGCCAGCGCGATCTCGTGTCTGACAGAACCTTTTTATTTTCAGGGAAAGGACGCGTATTTGCGGGAGATAGCTGAGTCAGCGGGGATCCCTGTGCTGCGCAAGGATTTTACTGTAGATGAATATATGGTCTATCAGGCAAAGGCGCTGGGGGCAGGAGCCGTGCTGCTCATCTGTGCGATTTTAGACGACGCGCAGCTTCTGGCATACGGACAACTGGCCCGGGAGCTGGGACTTTCGGCCCTGGTAGAAGCCCACACGGAGGAGGAGACTGAGCGGGCGCTGAAGTCCGGAGCCAGGATCATCGGCGTCAACAACCGTGACCTGAAAACATTCCAGGTGGACATTACCACCAGCGCCAGGCTGCGGAAAATGGTTCCGCCGGAGATCCTGTTCGTCTCTGAGAGCGGCATCCGGGGAGCAGAGGATATCCGGACGCTTCGGGAAAACGGAACGGATGCCGTACTGATCGGCGAGACGCTGATGCGGTCCGGCAACAAAAAATCGCTGTTGGAGGAATGGAAGGGCGTGTAGAAAACGCATTTGAGGAACGGGCAAACAGACGGCGATCAGGAATGAAACATGATAAAAAGGCAGGGGACATGTATTTCACAAAAAGAGCTGACGACACGAAAACAAAAATAAAGATCTGCGGCCTTAGCCGCCCGGAGGATATCGCGTATGTCAATGAGGCATTGCCGGATTTCTGCGGCTTTATCATCGATGTGCCGAAAAGTATCCGGAATACGACGCCAGGCCAGGTGAGGAGCCTGCGGAAACTGCTGCGGCCGGAGATCGTCCCGGTGGGAGTTTTCAGAAACGCTCCCGTGGAAACTGTGGCGGAATTGCTGCGGGACGGAACGATCGCGGCGGCGCAGCTTCACGGCAGTGAGGATGAGGATTATATTTACCGGCTGAAAGCAATGGGAGATTATACAGTGATCAAAGCTTTCCGTGAAGAGACGCTTGGGCAGGCCCGGGACAGCAGCGCGGATTATATCCTTCTGGATCATGGAAGCGGCGGGACCGGCCAGACCTTTGACTGGTCGCTGGCTGAAAGGATCAGCCGCCCTTATTTCCTGGCCGGCGGGATTGGCCCGGATAATATTCGCCGGGCGATAGAGCGCCTGCATCCCTGGGCAGTCGATCTGAGCAGCAGTGTGGAGACAGAAGGAAAGAAAGACCGGGAGAAGATACTGGCGGCGGTCCGGGCAGTGCGGGAGTATTAAATGAGTAAAAGAAATGTGTGAAAAAAAGCTGGAAAAGGGAATGACAGATATGAGGAGGAACGTACAATGAGCGGAAGATTTGGAATCCACGGCGGTCAGTATATACCGGAAACATTGATGAACGCTGTGCTTGAGCTGGAAAAGGCGTATGATTATTACAAGGATGAACCGGAATTCAACCGGGAGCTGACAGAGCTTCTGAATGATTATGCCGGCAGACCCTCCAGGCTGTATTACGCGAAGCGGATGACAGAGGATCTGGGAGGCGCGAAGATCTACCTGAAACGGGAGGATCTGAACCACACAGGGGCGCACAAGATCAACAACGTGCTTGGACAGGTGCTTCTGGCAAAGAAAATGGGAAAGACAAGGGTCATTGCGGAGACAGGAGCCGGACAGCACGGCGTGGCGACGGCCACTGCCGCGGCGCTGATGGATATGGAATGTGAAGTATTCATGGGGATAGAGGACACGAAGCGACAGGCGCTGAATGTCTACCGCATGAAGCTGCTGGGCGCTCAGGTGCATCCCGTATCCACAGGCACTGGTACGCTGAAGGACGCAGTGTCGGAGACTATGAGAGAGTGGACAAAACGGATCGATGATACACATTATGTACTTGGTTCCTGTATGGGGCCGCATCCGTTTCCGACGATCGTCCGGGATTTCCAGAGCGTCATTTCCAAAGAGATCAAGGTACAGATAATGGAAAAGGAGGGCAGGATGCCGGACGCGGTGCTGGCGTGCGTAGGCGGAGGTTCCAACGCGATCGGCGCGTTTTATCATTTTATCGGGGATGAAAGCGTGCGCCTGATCGGGTGCGAGGCAGCGGGGCGCGGTGTCAACACGGCGGAGACAGCGGCTACCATCGCGACAGGAAGGCTGGGGATCTTCCATGGGATGAAATCATATTTCTGTCAGGATGAATACGGCCAGATCGCACCGGTGTACTCCATATCTGCCGGACTGGATTACCCGGGAATCGGCCCGGAGCATGCTTATCTGTATGACAAGGGGCGGGCGGAATATGTGGCGGTAACGGATGAGGAGGCCGTGGAAGCCTTTGAATATCTGTCGCGGCTGGAAGGCATCATCCCGGCGATTGAAAGCGCCCACGCGGTGGCTCATGCGAAAAAGCTGGCTCCGACAATGGCAAAGGATCAGATCATAGTCATCAATATTTCAGGCCGGGGCGATAAGGACTGTGCCGCGATTGCGCGCTACAGAGGGGAGGATATTCATGAATAAGATACAGAGAGCATTTGAAAAAGGAAAGGCATTTATCCCGTTCATCACCTGCGGCGACCCGTCGCTTGAGATAACGGAGCAGCTTGTCTATGCGATGGAAAAGGCCGGGGCGGACCTGATCGAGCTGGGGATCCCGTTTTCAGACCCGACGGCGGAGGGGCCGGTCATCCAGGAGGCGAATCTGCGGGCTTTGACGGGCGGCGTGACTACGGACAAAATATTCGAAATGGTGAAACGCATTCGGAAAAACACACAGATACCCATGGTATTTATGACGTATGCGAATGTGGTCTATTCTTACGGAACGGAACGTTTCATAAAGACCGCAGCGGAAATCGGTATGGACGGAATCATACTTCCGGATGTTCCTTTTGAGGAAAAGGAAGAATTTGGCGCGGTATGCAGACAGTATGGCCTGGCGCTTATATCTCTGATAGCGCCGACCTCCCATCAGAGAGCGGCAAAGATCGCAGCGGCGGCAGAAGGCTTTATTTACTGCGTTTCTTCCCTGGGCGTAACCGGCGTACGGACGGAGATCACTACGAATATCGGTGAAATGGTCAGCCTTGTCCGGGAGAACAGCAGCCTTCCGTGCGCTATCGGATTCGGTATCTCCACACCGGAACAGGCAAAACACATGGCGCAGTACGCGGATGGAGTCATCGTAGGATCGGCAATCGTAAAAATCTGCAAAGAATACGGAAAAGACTGTATTCCCCA
>CAYLPF010000067.1:0-7059 GCA_964385485.1 uncultured Lachnospiraceae bacterium
GATTTTGATAATTTTCCTGTCCGCGATCTGATATGCCTCGCCCCATACTGTTTCCATACCATCTTTAATCAGCAGATAGCTTCCATCCAAAAGAACGAGAAATCTTCTCCCACAGCTATCTGCGTATGTAATATCCTCATACAATCGTTTCCCATCCAGCACAGTATCCTTTACCATCTGATAATGAGGCAAAATCATCGTTTTTGTCAAACCAAGCCCCGGCAAAAAACGTGCATACTCCGGATCAACAGATTCCCCGTCAAGCTCCGGCTGCGCATAAACCGTATCCGCAGAATTCATTGTTCCCGCGCTGATGCCGATCACAATACCTTCAAAATCCTGAAGCTTCTCTTTTAAGCCAATCTGATGGAAAAACTGATTCTGTGTCGGCACATGACCGCCCCCCAGGAATATCACATCATAGAAGCGGAGTGTTTCTTTAGAAACATCCTGGCTTCTGTCATCCCACAGATCAAATGCCGCCGCTGTCAGCCCGGCTTTTTCTATAGCCGCCCTGAAATAAGCGGTCATCTCATCATTTTGCTCATGACATGACGGCGCCGCCGTGATTATCAGACATTTTGCATTTTCCTTCCAGCATTTTTTCAGGTTTTTTACAAAACTGTTTTTTGCATCCAATCCGTCCACGAAAAAACGGCTCCCATCAAAAGGGCCGGACAAGCTGCTTGTCAAAAATACGATCATATGGTTCCCCTCCTACTGTTTTTTCTCCGGGATTTTCTCGAATTCATCTGCCCGGATAATGTTTTGTCCCGGCTCATCGCTTCATCGATCCAATCCGGCTCAAGATATTATTTTATAATTATATCTTTTTCAGATACACACCTCAACTCTTATCTGAAAAACCATTATATTATCAAATATAAAAAGGATACCTCGAAGCGGCCGCCAAACCGCCTCAGGGCATCCCATCCTTTATTGTTTGATCCTGTAAACCTTACAGCGCCGTACCCTGTGCCAGCATCGCGTCAGCCACTTTCTCAAAGCCCGCGATATTCGCGCCTGTTACGTAGTTGCCTTCCACGCCGTAGCGTTTTGCAGCGTCGGAGATCTTCGCGTAGATGTCCTTCATCATCTGCTGAAGCTTCGCGTCCACTTCCTCAAATGTCCAGCTTAAACGCATGCTGTTCTGGCACATCTCCAGTGCGGAGGTACCAACGCCGCCTGCGTTGGAAGCCTTGCCCGGCAGGAAGAGCATATCGGATCCAAGGATGAAGTCTGTCGCTTCACGGGTCGTCGGCATGTTTGCGCCTTCTGCCACTACGGTACAGCCGTTTGCCTTCAGTGTCTTCGCGTCCTCAAGGTTCAGCTCGTTCTGCGTCGCGCACGGAAGGGCGATATCGCACTTGATCGTCCAGATACCCTTGCCTTCTGTGTAAACAGCGCCCGCTACCTGGTCCGCATACTCTTTGATACGTCCGCGACGGATCTCTTTGATATCCTTCACGATATCAAGCCTGATGCCTTCCGGATCATAAACGTATCCGTTGGAATCACTCATGGCAACGACCTTCGCGCCAAGCTGCTGCGCCTTCTCTGTCGCGTAGATCGCAACGTTTCCGGAACCGGATACGACAACTGTCTTTCCAGCCAGCTCCATATTGTGATCCTTCAGCATGGCGTCCAGAATATATACAAGGCCATAACCTGTAGCCTGCGTACGCACGAGAGAGCCGCCCCATGTCAGCCCTTTTCCTGTCAGGACGCCTTCATACAGTCCCTGCAGTCTCTTATACTGTCCATACAGATAACCGATCTCTCTTCCGCCTACGCCGATATCTCCGGCCGGAACATCCTGGTCAGCTCCGATATATTTGGAAAGCTCCGTCATAAAGCTCTGGCAGAATGCCATAACCTCACGGTCTGATTTGCCCTTCGGGTCAAAGTTGGAGCCGCCCTTGCCGCCGCCGATCGGAAGACCTGTCAGAGAGTTCTTGAAGATCTGCTCAAATCCAAGAAATTTCAAAATACCCTGGTTAACGGACGGATGGAATCTCAGACCGCCCTTATACGGTCCGATCGCGCTGTTGAACTGTACGCGGTATCCTTTATTTACCTGTATCTTGCCGTTATCGTCCACCCATGGCACCTTGAAGGAAATGATCCGCTCCGGCTCAACAAGTCTTTCCAGCAGACTGGCTGCACGGTATTTCTCTTCGTTCGCGTCAATTACAAGTTTCAGTGAATCAAGCACTTCCTTAACTGCCTGATGGAACTCCGGCTCGCCCGGGTTCTGCGTTACAACACGGTCATAAATCTCTTCTGTGTATGACATAAAAATCTGGCCCCCTTGCCTGAAATAAATTTGCGCCGCAGTGTGTTCTCCGCAGAGCGTTTTTGTATCATAGGGGACAAAGCTTCCTGTGACGCAAAAAAGTCCCGCAGGCTATGCTGCGGGACTGCTTCTGTCTGCTCCGTTGCACACATGCGACATTATTATACAATGTCATGCGTGATTTGGCAATTATTTTTTGCGCCGATACATTAAAGTGCTACCAAAACGACGTGTTCTCAGTTCTCACCTGCTTTTGCAGGTCTTCTGCAACCTTCTTTGAAAATCCCGGCGCGCCTGGCTTTTACTGGTAATCCTTCAGCGCCCCCAGCGTCAGATTCACCGTATCTTCCTTATACTCGCCGTTATCAGCCGTACTCACGGTCAGCTTGACCTCTTCACCCGCTGCGTAGTATGCCAGTGTATCCCGCAGATCTTCCATAGAAGAAACGCTGCTGCCGTCAAACTTCGTAATGATGTCTCCCTTCTGAAGTCCTGCTTCAGCCGCCGGGCTATCCTCAGCAACCTCTGTGATGAAGACTCCCTTCGGAATGCCGTACAGGGACGCCATCTCTTCTGTCACGCCCTCGCCGGAGATACCGATATATGCGCTGTCCTCTTCATCCACCGTCTCTGTTCTCGTCTTCTTATTCATCAGATCCTCAAGGATCGGCTTCGCATAGGAGATCGGGATCGCATAGCCCATGCCCTCTACGCCTGACGCCGCGATCTTCGCGGAATTAATGCCTATGACATAGCCGTTCATATCGAGAAGAGCGCCGCCGCTGTTGCCGCCATTGATCGCCGCATCCGTCTGGATCAGCGCCGTATCGTCATATCCATCCGCCTCGATCGTACGGTTCAGCGCGCTGACGATGCCGGTCGTGACAGACTGTCCATATCCAAGGGCATTGCCGATCGCAACGACCTGTTCGCCTACCAGAAGATCATCCGAATCACCGATCTGGGCTATCTTGATCTGATCCATCGTGTCATCTGAAATATCAGAAAGCTTTACCGCAACAACCGCAAGGTCATTACTTTCATCTGAACCCTTCACAGCCGCCTCATATACTTCATCATCTACAAATCCAACCGTGATCTCCGTAGCGTCCTCCACTACATGGTAGTTCGTACAGATCAGAAGCTCCTCGTCATTCTTTCCGATAATGATACCGGAGCCGCAGCTCTCTTCCTCATACGTATACGTGCGTCCATTGCCACTGCCATAGCCATACATCCCGAATCTGCTGAACAGATCCTCTACCTCCTGTACCGATTTGTTCGTGATCGATACAACTGCAGGCATCACAGCGGCTGCCACATCTGCTACGCCTGTGATCGTACCGTCCGTCTTCACCTCGGCCTGCTCCACATCCGCGGTAGACAGTAACGTATATTCTCCTGTCTTTTCTGTTGTCTCCGGAACATCATCTTTATCTGCAAAACCGGTGAGTCCGGTGATAGCGCCAGCAGTCAGTATACCTGCACACAATAATGAAATTAATGTTTTTTTCTTCATCAGAATCCCTCCTTCTGTTTTTATGGCATCAGTATATCCGCGTCTTTTGACAAAAATGTGATGAATATGTGGTAAAATTGTGAATTCTCCTATGATATGCAAAGTATCCTCTTTTCAGATCATAAAATGCCGGAATTCTCCTGCTTACGAAACAGCACGGCCCCGAACCAGGTCACAACATTTCCGCCGTTATCAAACATGATCCCCGCTTTCTCTGCAAGCAGCGGCACGACGATACCGTATCCCTCTATACACGGTATCATCCGATCCGGATGACGGCAGGGTGCGGTCGGATACGCACACTTCTGGCATATCGCGCAGGACTCTCCTGACATCGCAAGCGTCTGAAACGAATATTCCCGGAAAATCTCCCGGATCTGCCTTATCACCGCTTCATGTCCGCTTCTGGTGGCGAGAGTCTCCTCCATATCGGCAATATCCTGTACCTCTGCGATCGTCGTAAATACAAAGGCCCCGTCATAGCTGCTGCAGATCCCCCGGCACTCTTCCACGCTCCCCACACCCGGAGGACACGCCCAGCTCTTCCCATATCTGGGACACTCTGTCTCACAGATATACCGCACCCGATCGGAAAACGTTAAGCCGCTTCCGGGAAGCCAGGCATACTGGACGATCGGCAGCTCCTGAAGCCTCTGTTCGATCTCATTTTTTCTTTTTTCATCCATTATCATAAAAGCTCTCCGTTTCCTACTTAAGTATACCCAGAATTCCCCTCGTCTTCAACTGTCTTTTTTAAGAAAGAACTGCTTGATTTTTTCGACAAAAGTTGATACCCTCTGTGTATGATTACAGTAAAACCCATGCGCTTTGAGCAAACCACTGCACATGAAGGTGTTACCGCGCATGGGTGCATCCCTGAATTTCTGCCGCCTGATCGGCGGCAGAACTATCAGTAATGGTTGGAGGAATTTCCATGCATTTTATAATAAAAGCGTTTCTGGCCGTGTTCTGGCTTATCGTCATACCGACGGCTTCCGGAGCCTTTTTTTTAAGAAAAAACGAATCCTTTACAATCAGCGAGAGCTTTCTTATCGGTTATGTTTTTTTATTTGCCGCCACGGAGATACTGACGCTGCCGCTTCTGTTTTTAAAACAGCCCCTTCACTTGCTGGTCATCTGCTACGGAGCCGTCACTGTCCTGACTGCGCTGTCCGGTATCATGAGCATGAAAAAACGGGGATTTTCCAACTGGCTCCCCACTTTGGGCAGAGTGAAAAATACCTCCGTCTTTTTCTGGGCCGCACTGCTTATAATTGCCGTCCAGACCTGCATCGTCATCCGATATGCGCATCTGGACGCTGACGACGCCCTCTATGTGGCCGCTGCCACATCATCCATACAGGAAGACACCATTTTTGAGACAAACGCGTATACCGGCGCGGCCTACCTCGTTTTTCCCCGCAGATATATCCTTGCGCCGTTTCCTGTTTTTCTGGCCATTATCAGCCAGCTTTGCGGCGGGCTTCACGCCGCCATCACAGCCCATACGGTATTTCCGGCCGTATTTTTACCGGCCTCCTATCTCGCACTGCACCAGCTTGGCAAAAAATGTTTTCCAAAGGAAAAAGACGCGCAGGGCATTTTTCTCTTTCTCGCGGCAGTGCTGTGCTGGTTTTCCGCATACTCCATATATAATGCCGGAAGCTTTCAGATGGTGCGCATCTGGCAGGGGAAGGCGGTCCTGGCAGCTTTTATGGTGCCGATGATCCTCTATTTATCCCTGACAGTTGTCATGGAAGAGAAGCCAAAATATTCCTGGTTTTTATATTTGATGGCAAACATCGGAACCTGCCTGCTTTCTTCTGTGGGAATTATCTTCGCCCCGATCATGATGGGAATTTTCGTCCTGATGGGGAGCATCCGTTTTAAGAGCCCTAAAAGGGCTTTTACCGGGCTGGCATGCTGTCTGCCCTCCATCCTGCTGGGCGCTGTTTATATTCTGATTTTATATTTAAGGAGATGGGGAATCATATGAAATCTGTCCTGCTATGGATCATTTCCAACTGGAAGCTTTACTGGGGAGACGGTTTTTATCAGTATCTTCTGCTGGTTTCCGTTATTTATCTCCTGCTTCGGAAAAGAAAAGAAAAAAGCACACGGTATATACTGATCTATTCCGTGCTGCTGCTTATCATTTTTTTGCTCCCGATTACGGCTTATGTGATCCGGTTATGCATCGGCGAGGATGTCTACTGGCGCGTGCTCTGGCTGCTGCCGACCATTCCGCTGATCGCCCTCGCTGCCGCCGATTTCCTGAAAAACAGAAGATCAAAGGTCACGCAGGCCGTCTGTCTTCTGGCCTTTACAGGGATCATCGCGCTTTCCGGCAAAGGCATGTTTAAGGCTGATAACTATTTCATAGCGGACAATCCGCAGAAGGTGCCAAGTGAAGTGGCGTATCTCTGCAATCTCGTCAACGAAAAGGCAGAAGAAGCGGGATTCTCAGAAGTGAAGATCGCCGCCGACGACCATATCGCTTCCTACGTCAGAGTTTATGACGCTTCCATCCTCATGCCTTACGGTCGGCGGGGCACAGGCGCCCTTGACAAATACGCCAGTGTCCTGTATCAGCAGATCAACTCTGCCACCCCTTCTTTTAAAAGGGTGGCCAGAGCCGCCAAACATACGGGATGCAATTTTATTATCATGGATCTGAGGGGAAATACTGATCTGAGCAAATTTAACGAGTATGGCTACACAAAGATCGGTGAACTGCACAAGTACACAATATTTCAGTACACAAAGCAGGAAGGAACATGAAGATCGGATTCATACCTGCTCAGCAATCCTGGCAGTACCGCTTCAGCACCTGCCACAGAGATGACACCGGCAGTCCCACCACCGTATTATAATCACCCTCAATTGATTCTATCCACGCGGCAAATTTCCCCTGGATCCCGTATGCCCCGGCTTTGTCCATGGGCTCCCCGGTATCCAGGTATTTTTCTATTTCCTGCTCTGTCATCGGATACACACGCACCTTCGTCTCCCTGAAAAACGTATCGCGGGAGCTTTTTCCGTTTTCCTTTACGATCACTGTGACCCCGGTAAATACGGAATGCGTATTTCCCTGGATGCTCCGCAGCATTTCTCTCGCCTCATCCCGGTCAGACGGCTTTCCCATGATGCGTCCGTTATGGTATACGATCGTGTCAGAGCCGATCACAATGCCATCAGAAATCTTTGCTGCTACATCAGAAGCCTTCTGATGGGAAAGCTCTTT
>CAYLPF010000068.1:0-6965 GCA_964385485.1 uncultured Lachnospiraceae bacterium
TTCACCGGCGCTGCCCTTATATAAAAGCGCTTCAACCTCTTCCCCGGTGAAGACCTTCACTCCGGCTTTCTTCATGCGGGCCGCCAGAGCCGCAATCACATCCGAAGAATGATCCGAGACGGGGAATACCCTTCCTCCGCGCTCCGTCTTTGTGCGCATGCCTGATCTTTCAAAGAAATCGATCGTATCCTGGCTTGAAAATCCGTAAAAAGCGCTGTACAAGAATTTCCGGTTCACACAGACTGACTGCAGCAGCTCTTCCACATCACAATTATTCGTCAGATTGCAGCGGCCCTTTCCTGTAATATAGATTTTCTTCCCTGGTTTTTCATTTTTTTCGTAAAGACTTACATCATGTCCGTTTTCCGCTGCCGCCACGGCAGCCATCATTCCTGCGGCGCCGGCGCCGATCACTGCTACTTTACTCATTCTCCCTGTTACCTTCCTGTGCTGGTGCATTGCCGTTTTGAAGCTCAAACCAGAACTGTACGCCGTCCCCGCAGTTTTCCACACCATATTTCTGGTGGTGCGATTCCATGATCGCCTTCACGATCGACAGCCCCACGCCGCTGCCTCCATACTCCCGGGTACGCGCCTTGTCTACTTTATAAAATTTATCCCAGATCAGGCCGATATCCTCCTGCGGGATCTGTTCTCCCGTGTTAAATACCGTCACCCGCACTACGTCTTCCCGCACCTGGGCCGTTACCTCGATCCTCCGCTCCCCGTCAATATGGTTGAGCGCATTACTCAGGTAATTTGTTAAGACCTCCTCGATCTTGAATTCGTCGCCCCAAGCATACACGGAATCAGCGCCGTGGTACGTGATCGCCGCATCCTTCTGCTGTGCCAGGATCGCCACGGACTGTATTTTATTCCGGATCATATAAGCAAGGTCGAACCGTTCCATCTCAACCTGATCATCGCCAAACTCCAGTTGATTCAGGGTCAGCAGCTTCTGTACCAGGCCGTTCATCTTCGACGCCTCATCCATGATGACCTCACAATAGAACGCCCTGCTCTCCGCATCGTCGTTAATGCACTCCTGAAGTCCCTCCGCATAACCCTGGATCAACGCGATAGGCGTCTTCAGCTCATGTGAAACATTGGAGAGGAACTCTTTGCGCATATCATCAATCCTCTGCTTCTTCTCGATATCCTTCTGAAGCTCATTATTTGCTGTCAGAAGCTGTGAATACGCTTTCTCAAGGTTTTCTGACATCTGATTGAAATGCTGCCCGAGCTGGCCGATCTCGTTGCTTCCGCCGCTGGTATATTTTGCGTTAAAATCAAGATCCGCCATGCGCTTTGAAAGCTCCGTCAGTTCCCCCAGCGGCTTGGTTACCCGCTTGGAAATAAACCACACAAGAATTGCCGCCAGCAAAGCGCCGGCCAGGCAGATATACATGACAAATTCATTTGAAATGCGTACATTATCCAGAATGCTCTCCATATTGATACGCATGATAAAATAGAAGCCCTTATCCAGCGTCCCCCACATTTCAAGGTAATCAATGGCAACGGCGGAATCGTATTTCTGCTGGATCGTATAGTTGTCCGTCTTTTTCAAAATAGCATCCTCATCGATGCTCTCAAAGCCCAGCATATATCCATTCAGTCTGCCCCGCAGCTTTTTGATGTAATCCGACTCCATATAAGTCGTATCCGTCCAGATCAGTCTCCTGTACTCTTTATCTGTCACAATGGAAAAAATGCTGTTCGTATTGCAGATATCCTCATATTCGTGAAGCTCACTGTCATCCATGCTGCCGCTGTCCGTAATATTCTGATTCAGCACATTGTACGCTTCCTCCAGAGCCTGCTGCTTTCTCACAAAATAAAAGTCAGCGAGAAAAAACGTATTGACCAGATAGTCTGACAGGAACAGCAGCAGGATCAGTCCGATAAAAATGACCGTAAGCTGCTTTCTGATAGAAACATTCATCCTTTATCAGCCTTCCACTTCGAATTTGTAGCCCATGCCCCAGATCGTCTTGATATAATCGCCCCTGTCGCCGAGCTTGCTGCGAAGCTTCTTTACATGCGTATCAATCGTTCTTGCATCGCCAAAATAATCATAGTTCCATACGCTGTTCAGGATCTTCTCCCGCGAAAGAGCAATGCCCTGATTTTCAATAAAATATGTGAGCAGTTCAAATTCTTTGTAGCTCAGATCCACGCTCCGTCCGTCGATCAAAACCTCGTGAGCGGCTTTATTCAGCTCAATCGCTCCTGCGCGCAAAATATCATCCGACGAAAATCCGCCCGTGCGGCGAAGTATCGCTTCCACTCTGGCCACAAGGATCTTCGGGCTGAATGGCTTTGAAATATACTCATCCACGCCGAGTTCAAATCCCAGCAGCTCATCCCGCTCGTCTGACTTGGCCGTCAGCATGATGATCGGCACCTGGGAATAGCTGCGGATCTCACGGCAGACCTGCCATCCGTCCATCTTCGGCATCATAACATCGAGGATCACAAGTGCAATGTCCTTATTATCAAAGAAGACATCCAGCGCTTTCTCCCCGTCTTCAGCCTCCAGAACATCAAAATCCTTCTTTACCAGAAAGTCTCTGACCAGCTTTCGCATCCTGCTCTCATCATCCACTACAAGTACCTTTAACCGTTCCATATATGTATCCGCTCCTTTATTTTATAATATGTATTGTCAGGTATCTCATACAAAATCCTTCACGCAGCATTCATTTTAAAGAGTATAACATATATTTATGTAAAATGTGTGAATCCAAAGCTACTATTCACAGCCGATTTGTACGGATAAACAGATTCGTTGTGCTCGCACGTAAGAGGCTGTATATCTATTTTAAATCTGGCTGCGAATTGTAACAATCCAAAAATACTTTGATAGAATTCCCACCTTGACAAGACCGCCCCAAGCGGCTATTATAAATACGTAATCCCGGGGTAGTAAAGGTTTCGACGGGGGTTATGAAGCTGGAGAAGCTATCCGCAGGTGATGCGTCAAATCACAAACCTAAATATAAACGCTGAAGATAATTTAGCATACGCTGCCTGATGGCAGCTGTCTGACTTAGGGCACCTGCACCTTAAGACCCAGGCATCGACTTTGCAGGAAACGACATATGCCAAGCTTTGCACATATGGGCGTATTATGAAGCTACTGAAAGCAGCAGGGTGTCAGTTCCCGTCTGCCGGAGGGAATGTCAAATAGCTGACTATGATAGTAGAAGGACAGTGGACTGGCTTTCGGACACGAGTTCGATTCTCGTCTACTCCATAGA
Organism: uncultured Lachnospiraceae bacterium; assembly: GCA_964385485.1. Lineage (GTDB taxonomy): Bacteria > Bacillota > Clostridia > Lachnospirales > Lachnospiraceae > Choladousia. The sequence goes on from CAYLPF010000068.1 coordinate 3,264, forward strand.
ATTCAGGCAGGAGATTTTCTCCTGCCTGATTTATAGTAAACCCCATAAATAAAGTCGTTTCCTATATAAAATCAAAAGCAGAAAACTATGAAAGGCACATTTGTGCCGCCGAAGGAGGCATGGCAACAAGTATGAAAATTGACTGCAAAGACTTTCCCCCCGCTACTTTACGCACCCTGCAGATCCTTGATTACTTCATGGAGGATCCGGCGCCAAAGACATTAAAGACCCTTTCCGAGAAGCTGAACATTCCTTTCACTTCTCTGTACCGTATCGTTATGTGTATGCAGGAATACCGTTACCTTGTAGAAGATCCCACAAGGCCGAATCATTTCCGTCTGGGTTACAAGATGCGGCAGTTTTCCGATATCGTTTTTTCCGAAAAGAATCTTGTCAAAATCGCCCTGCCCTTTATGAAGGATGTCGCCTCCGAGCTGAATCAGGCATGCCAGCTCTGCATACTGACGGAAAACGGTGTCTGCACCATCGAGCAGTGTCTCCCGCGTTCCGCTATTACGTACATTACAGAATTGAACGAGACGATCCCTATCAACGTCAGCGCTTCCGGCAAAATTCTGACAGCTCTGCTCCCCGAAAAGGAACAGGAGCGTTTTCTTCGGAGAGCCAGCGGGCATTTCACAAAAAACACCGAAAAGACGATCACAGATCCAAAGCTTCTGAAAAAGCATCTGGAGGTCATTGCCCGTCAGGCATATGGGACAGACAATGAGGAATATGCGGAGGGTATCGGGTGTATTGCCGTTCCAATCTACGATTCTGAGAAGAATCCGGTGGCCGCTATCGGCACTACCGGACCGATCGAATTTTACCAGCAGGAGAAAATGCTGCAGGATATCCTGAAATTTCTCCGGAAAACAGCTTCACAGATCAGCGAACGGATTTCCTGAAATCCGGATCATACGGAACTGCCTGCCCGCAGAGCCGTATCAATACAGGTTTTTCACCTTGAATTCCTTCTCGGCCTCACGGCGCTGATCCTTCTTTGCGATATCCTGACGTTTATCGTAGAGTTTTTTGCCCCTTGCCAGGCCGATCTCCACTTTTGCCAGGCTTCCTTTAAAGTAAACCTGCAGCGGCACCAGAGTATATCCTTTTTCCGCGATCTTCCCGGTGATCTTGTTGATCTCGCCCTTATGCAGCAGAAGCTTCCTGACACGCAGCGGATCCTTATTAAAAATATTTCCCTTTTCATACGGGCTGATATGCATACCATAAATAAATACTTCCCCGTCTTCAACACGGATGAAGGATTCCTTCACGCTGCACTTTCCCATGCGCAGGGACTTGACCTCCGTCCCGTGCAGTGAGATCCCTGCTTCATATTTATCCTCTATAAAATAATCATGATACGCCTTTTTGTTGTTGGCGATCAGCTTTGTTGCAGCTCCCATTTTTCTTTTCCCCCTTTATACTGATGCAGCAGATAATAAGAACCCTTATACCAGCTCGAAATCCACGCTTTTCGTCGCCTTATCTGCATCCAGGACACGGACCCGGACTATATCGCCGAGCCGGTAGACACGCCCCGTATCGATGCCGTACATCTCATACCCTTCTTCTCTGTAATAATAGCGGTCATCATACATCCGGCTCACATGGATCAGCCCCTCCACCGTATTGGGCAGCTCCGCATACATTCCGTAGGACATAAGGCCCGAGATCATCGCGTCCGATTCCTCACCGATATGCCGCATCATATACTCTGCTTTTTTCAGCTTCACCGTTTCCCGTTCCGCCTCTGCGGCCCGGCGTTCTGTTTTGCTGCAATGCTCCGCCACTTCGGGAAGAATACCTCTGTAATGCTCCAGCTTTTCCTGTGTCATCCGACCGCGGAGCGTGTCCTTGATGATACGGTGAATCTGGAGATCCGGATACCGCCGGATCGGCGAAGTAAAATGGCAGTAATGCTGCGCTGCCAGTCCGAAGTGCCCTGTGCACTCCGTCGTATATCTGGCCTGCTTCATGGAACGGAGCGTAAGACGGCTGATCAGCGTCTCCTCCGGCGTATCCGCAATCCGTGAAAGCAGCTTCTGCAGCTCCTTCGGATGCATCTCATCCGATATGCCCTTCATTCCATAACCGAAATTGGCGATAAAGGCAGACAGCTTCTGTATCTTTTCCTCATCCGGCGGCTCATGTGTCCTGTATACGAAAGGAATCTCCTGCCAGTAGAAATACTGTGCCACAGTCTCGTTCGCTGCCAGCATGAATTCCTCAATGATCCTGGTGGCCGTATTCGATTCATGCGCCCGGATCTCCAGAGGCACTCCGTTTTCATCCAGAATAACCTTCGCCTCCGGGAAATTAAAATCAATGGAGCCCCGTTTTCTCCTTTCCTGACGCAGCAGCTTCATGAGACGCTCCATCTCCAGAAGCATCGGAAGCACTGCGCCGTACGATGACTTCAATTCATCCAGATCCGCATGGGGATCCGGCAAATCAGCATTCTCAGCATAATGGAACGAAGAACCCGTCTTGTCTGCCCGGTGATCCGCAGAATCCTCACCTTCTCCACGGTGAACCTGTTCCAGGAGCCCCTGTACCTCCGAATATGACATCCTGCGATCTACCCGTATCACGGACTCACAGATCTCATGATCTACAATCCTGCCCCTGCGGTCGATCTTCATCAGGCAGCTCATTGCCAGCCTGTCCTCTCCCGCGTTCAGTGAGCAGATGCCGTTGGAAAGCCTGTGGGGAAGCATCGGTATCACCCGGTCCGCCAGGTATACGCTTGTCCCCCGGAGAAGCGCCTCCCGATCCAGAGCGCTCTTTTCCTGTACATAATTCGTCACATCCGCGATATGCACGCCAAGATAATAATACTCCTCGTCACAGTGCAGAGACACCGCGTCATCCAGATCCTTTGCGTCCTCGCCGTCAATCGTGACCATCCGTACATCCCGCAGATCTTTTCTCCCTGCCATATCCGCCTCAGAAACGTGATCCGGTGTGCGCGCCGCCTGGTTCATCACTTTCTCCGGAAACTCATGGGGCAGCTCATACTCGTATACCACAGAGAGAATATCGGTGCCCGGATCATTCACGTGGCCGATGATCTCCTTCACCCGGCCCTCCGGATTACGCCCCTTGCCGCCGTAGGACGTCAGCTCAACCAGTACCTTATGGCCGTCCATCGCTCCCATCCCATTTTCCTGGGGAATGAATATATCCGACGTAATCCTCTGATTGTCCGGAAGAACAAATCCGTAGCTCTTTGCTTTCTGGTACGTGCCGATCAGCTCATGAATGCCATGCTCCAGAACGCGAACAACACTTCCTTCCTGCCTGCGGCCCTCCCCGCTTTTCAGGATCACGACCTGCACTGTATCCCGGTGCATCGCGCCGCCTGTATGCTCCTCCGGGATAAAGATATCCGATTCCCGTCCCTCTATCTCCACAAATCCAAACCCCCGGGGATGCGCAATAAAGGTACCCTGAAGGAATTTTGCGGTTGCCTTTCTGTACTTTCCCTTTGAGGTGATCTCAATCTTCCCGTCAGTGATCAGGGAATCCAGCACCTCCTTCAGCTCCTGACGCCGTTCCCTCGGCACCTGAAGAAGGATCGCTATCTCTTTTATTTTCATCGGCAAATACTGTTTATCACATATCATGTCATAAAGTACCTTTTTCTGCCGTTCAAACGAATCCATTTCCTGTATCATAAAATCCTTTCTCTCA
>CAYLPF010000069.1:0-6939 GCA_964385485.1 uncultured Lachnospiraceae bacterium
CGGCAAAGGTTTTTGTAAATACAGATTTACCGGAGCCGGACTCGCCCACAATGGCAATGGATTCATTTTCATAGATATCCAGGGAAATACCGCGGATGGCGGTCAGAATACGGCCACGGACCCGGAACTTCACACTCAGATCCCTGACAGACAGCAATACCTTTTGTTCGTCCATGTCATTGCCCCCTTACATATGCGTCCGCGGATCGGATGCGTCGCCCAGATTCTGCCCTACTACATACAGCACAACCGTGATGATCGCTGAAACTGCTACAGGGCTCCAGAATTCAAAGCCCCATCCTGGAGTCACCATAGCGCTCTCAGCCTCATAGATCAGACGGCCCAGGGACATATCGGACATACCCATACCAATGTAAGCCAGGAACACCTCATAGGAAATATAAGATGGGATCTCAGTTGCAAGCTGTGTCACGATAACCGATGTCATAAAGGGCAGGATGTTTTTCATTGCGATCTTAAAGGTGGAGGTGCCAAGGCACCGGGAAGCAAGATTGTACTCCCGGTCACGGATGATGACCACCTGGGTGCGGATAAAGAACGCGATAAAGATCCAGCCGGTGACCGTCAGTGCGAACACCATCGTCCAGAAGCTGGCGCTGAAAAGCATGATCATCACGGAAATGATCAGGACATACGGCACGTTGGCAATGATATTGTAGACCTCCATCATGACCGCGTCCACGCGTTTGGAGAAGCCCCAGATCGCGCCGATAATGACGCCCATCGTCATATTGATCGCGGCACAGACAAGAGCCAGGGAAATAGAGATCTGGGAGCCGAACCACACCGCGTCAAAGGTGGACTCACCGGCCGCGCCGGAACCCAGGATCCAGTGGAGGCTGAAGCCATTCTGCTTAATAGCCGCCAACGGGCTCAGATGCTTGGCTGTAGAGTTCAGCAGGTTGCCGAACCGGTCATACTCCGTCACCAGAGGATAAATATACGCAAACAGGATGATAATACCCAGCAGTGACAGGATCACGATGTTGAGCTTATTCCGGAAAAACACGCGGAACACGGACTGCCAGTAGGAATATTTCGGCGCGGCAATCTTTTCAGATTCCCTGTCGCTGTGTTCATACCGGGAAAAGAGTTCCTCCGTGCTAAGCCCCAGCTTGCTGTATTCTTCGCTGTAATCCTTCGTCATTTTCTTTTCCCTCCTATCTTGCCTTGCTTGAGAACGAGATCCGCGGATCAACCATGGCCATCAGAATATCGCCCAGGATCAGTGATACGACGGAGAGCACCGCGTAAAACAGCGTAACTCCCACGATCACGCCATTGTCGTAGGCGTTGATAGCAGTGGTCAGCAGGCCGCCAGCGCCTGGAACCGAATAGACACGTTCGGTGATGATCGCGCCTGTCAGAGCATACAGGATGCTGGCCGGAATACCCTGGACGATCGGGATCGAGGCGTTCTTCATGATGTGCTTATTGAAGATCTCGCTTTCCGTCAGGCCGCCGGACCGCGCGAATTTGACATAATCGGAGTTCATCTGGTCGATCATATACCGGCGCATCCACTTCATCAGGTTTGCAAGGGAAGGCAGCGCCAGAGAGACGATCGGCAGGATATACATGGCGCGCACCAACTGATCCGTATTAAAAGCAGTGGGAAGTCCAAGCTTGCCTCCAATCGCCTTAAAAATAAAGATGTAAGCCAGAGAGGGCACGGCGATAATGAACACGATATAAATGGTGCCGAGCTTGTCCGCCAGCCTGTCTTTCTTCCGTGCCATCAGGATGCCGAGCGGCAGGCCCAGAAAATAGGCTATGATCGTGGCGATGATGCCGATAATAAAGGAATAGCCCACACGGGAATGCCCGTTCTTTATCGTACCCACGTTGGTGTAATTATCCGTGAACCGCGCCGCCAGCATCTGGTTGCCTTCCAGGGAACCGGACTGATAAGTGGCGGAGTGCAGGTCATCAGCGCTCTCCTCCGTCAGTCCTGTGGGGTATGTCACGGTGGATTTCACATAGCCGCCCTGTGACCTCGTCATGGTATCCGCCACATCCTCGCCCTGATTCACCGAATAGGATATGCCCAGGTTGATAGTCAGGAGATTCTGATGGATAAACGGGAAGGAAGAATCGCAATACAACAGGTACTTATGTTTTGTCCCGCTGCCAATGATCGCGGGTGAAAACCGGCCGTCGCCATAAGCAGGATCATGAAGCGTAAAGGTCAGCCCGCGATCCTCAATATCGTCCTGGACGTAATGGATGTTATCCACTTCAAGCAGCCCTGTGAAATAGCTGCACAGGCGGGAAATCAGGGGCAGATTTTTGTATGCAAACAACTGCTGCTGTCCGCCGTCCGCCAGTTTTTTCGACCGTGAGGACTGCATGACCGCGTCGAGCCGCATGACCGTATAGCCCTGGCTTTCATAGTATTCTGTGAATTTCCGGACGTATTCTGTCACTTCCTCCGTATCCTGATCCTCCGTGCGGCCGAAGCTTACGGCCTGCTGGCGCGTCTCCTCGTCGATCTCGCCGGATTTCGTCAGGGCGCTCAGATAGTCCGCATAGGTCACGTAGTCCAGATAACCGTAGTTTTCCCACTTGCCGTACATATAAGCGACCTTCGCATTGTTAGTTACCTTTGTATAATTTGCGTCCTTTGCAAAAACCAGGTTCCGGTCCAACAGAGAATAGATCAGGATCATAACGATCCCTACCACGATTATGATAGAAACCATGCCATGCAGCAGCCGTTTTATAAAATACTTGCCCACAAAATCCCCCCTTCTGATTGTCTGATACAATCCGCGGAAGCCGTGCGCATCCTGTGTATGATATTTACAGGAAACGGTTCCTTATTCTGATAGGATCAGGGGGAATGGAATTTCTCCATTCCCCCACTCAATTGTTCTATTCAATCTGTGATCCCTCAACCCTGACGATCAGAAAATACCGAACGCCTTGGTCTGATAACCTTCATAATCCGGCAGCACGGTATCCAGATAATTGGAGGCGTCGCCGTAGTCAGGAATCCAGCCGGTGCAGTCGTTGATATCGCTGTTCTGGTCAGCGCCGGTAGGATTGTAATAGTTCGCGTAAAACCAGTCGTCATAGTTGCTGCCTGCCACAGTGTTGATGATAACCAGGCCGCCTGTGGCAGTCTCGACAGACTGCTTGAATGCCATAGCACGGTTGGTGTAAGTGACATCATTCGAAGGATATACAATGTCAAGATAAATCGGGTGATCCGCGTCAACGGTAACGCCCCCGGCAGCCAGCTCTTCTACAGCCGCAGCCAGCTCTGATGCGGAAAACTCCGGGTTGTACCAGCCGTCAAATCCGTCTCCGCTGCCGGTCTCGGGATCCCACACCTTCATGGGGAACCCGTCCGCGTCGATCTGGGCCTGCATGATCTCGCCGTAATACGTGCCCGCCGGGAAAGTAGTCTCGGTACCGTTGATATCAACAGTCACTTCATTTTCCAGCCAGACGAAGGTGGCGGGCGTGTAGGAGTTGCGCAGGTTCACAGACGCAAGCTCATCTCCCTTGATCTGGGCGTTATAGCTCACCTGGTCAAGAGCCGTAGCCACGGCAAGGCGGAAATGGACATTCCGCATCGCGGCCTTCGTCCGCTCCTGTTCCTCCACGTCATCCGCCTTGGGGGAGACGCAGACAGTCGCGTCGTTGTAGTTGGCATATGCGCCGCGGTTCATATTGAAGTAGAGCGTGTAGGAGCAGGCATCTGTATCGCTGATATAAGAATACTGGTCAAACGTACCGTCCCCTTCCGCAATCTCCAGTGTGGAGCTGGTCAGGTTCACAGCGTCAACTGTACCGGCCAGAAAGTCGTTATAGCCCTTCGTCGGGTCAGAGCCGTCATTGTACAGCCATGTGATGGTATGGACATTGACCGCGTCCGGATTCCAATAGCTGTCATTGTAGCTGAACACAAGAATATTCTGGGATGTCCAGTTGGAAACCAGATACGGGCCATTGTATACGATGTTGTTCGGGCTGCTGCCATAGGTGCCGGAGCCGCTCACCGCGTACTCATCACCAAAGGTACCGCCCTGGGACTCATAGTAGGAACGGCACAGAGGCGCAAAGGGGGTGAAGCCCAGCATGGTGAGGAAAGTAGGGGCAGGAGCCTCCAGCGTGTAGACCAGAGTATAATCGTCCACAGCCTCCACGCCGACCTCGGAGAAGTCGGTGATCTCACCGTTAATATACTCAGAAGCATTTACAATATTAGCATTCCCCTCTCCGGCCAGAAATTCCATCCCTGACTGAGTGTCCAGCAAATGCTGCAGGCCGGCTACCCAGTCGTCCGCCGTGACCTCGGCCACCTCGCGGCCCTGGGAATCTACCCACATGACGCCCGGGCGGATATGGAAGGTGTAGGTCAGAAGATCGTCGGATATCTCATAGCTCTCAGCCAGGGCAGGCTGCAGCACATTCTCGCAGTCATATTCCATCAGGCCGTCATAGGTATTGACCAGAGGTTCACTGGTAGTCGTCAGGTAAGCTGCGAACAGATCCCAGGTGGTAGGGTCATCATTGTAAGCATATGTGTAGCTGTCCTTCAGGGTGTAGCCGTTTTCCTCCAGATATGCCTTTGCCTCCTCCAGATATGTGCCGGTGCCGGCAAGCTCCGACCAAAGGCTGCGCAGCGCTTCGGTATCCTCAGTCTTGATGGTCTCGTTCGTCACGAGCGCGGAATGGTAGCGGTCATAGTCGCTGCCCCAGGTGACGGAAGGATATGTCTTGACTGCGCGGCGGGTGAGGGCATAGTAGCCGCCCTGCGAGTAGGTGGGAACCACCGTGCCGGTCTCCATCAGCTTCGCCTCGGCAAGCGCCATCAGGGCAGTGCGCATGTCAGCGCTCTCCACCTCGTCTTTGGCAGCCATATAATACTCATAAAAATCGCCAAGATTTTCGTCGTAGATCTCCCAGCTCAGATCATCGTAGCTGAGTTCCTCCGCATCGTCGGAGCTGGCTGTGGAGTCGTCTGCGGCGCCGCTGACGAAGCCGGACGTAGTCAGGCCGAGGGTCATCGCCGAGACAAGCAACATGGACAGGATGTGTTTTTTCTTCATGGAAAAGCCTCCTTTTCTTAACTTTAGGGAATAAAAGCTCCTTTAAAAAAACAAAGGCCGCCTCTATGGAATAACAGAAGCCGCCTTTGACTCTTTCATAATTATATAGTTGTTTAATTGCAAAGTCAAGAAAAATGTAAAAACGAATGTCCCAATGAATGTCCCAACCGGAAGTATACTCTCTTTAAAATCAGTTCACATATCTCTTCTATTCCTTCAAACCCCTGCTGACATAATTCGTTTGCAGCCATTCTCAATGCAACAGGGAAATTTTCAACCATTACATCAAATCTTCTCATCGCTATCCTGCTGCCTAAACCTACATTATGAGCCTCTTTTTCAAAGGATTCTCTGGTAATATCATAGATACGGTATTTTCCTCCTATGCTGAGTGCCATATGATCGGTACTGCTCTCATAGATCATCGTACTTACAATATCATAAGCGGGCGCCAGGCGTATCACTTTCATATCCTCGCTGTATAGCAGCGAAAGGTTTTTGATATGATTATCTGTATTACCAACCAGATAATTAAACACACAGATATCCCACAGTTTCATTTGATCCGCAACAGGATCTGCTGAATAATTTCGTATAATCCCGAATATTTTTTGCATATAACCGGAGTGATTCTTTTCATACTTTTGAGCGGCTGGTATCCCAAGTGCCTGCGAAAAATCTTCCTGATGCAATCTGTATGGTACTGGCATACCATCAAGTTTTCTGCAGCCGGAATGTATTTTTCGGTCAAATCGTTTCGTCGCAAATAATAGCTCTCCATCCCCCGGGTTTCCAGAATTAATGATAAAACTATCCGGTGTTTCGATTCCAAGTTTTCTGGCAGTAAGCATACATAACTGTTCATTCCAGACAATTCTTTTCAATCTGATATGGCTCTGTTTCACAATATGAGTACTTGGAGCCTCTCCAATCGGCAAAAACCATTGTTTTCCATCATAATACAAGCCAACTTTTCCGGATGCGCCTGTCAATGACAGATGCGATTTTATCACAAGTTCTGCTGATTCTGCCGCCCCTTCTTCTGCCAGCTTCTGCACCTCATCATTTGTCAGCTTTCTATACTCGGGCTGTATCTCTGCGGTACTCTCATCAATAACTCTTATGGCACCTAAACACTCCTGCCCTAGTCCGGCAAGAATAGATAAATAATCATTTTCCTCCGCATGCATCCATTCTGCAACACATCTTCTTGTAAATCCCTCTGGCAATAACCCTTCAAAAAAATTTCTGGTAGCTTGAGCATCAAAAGATTTTTTCACCAACGGAAGGCTGGTCGATATTGATTTATGGTTCGGATCATTTGCATAGCTTTCGGCATATGTGAAACATGCGTCGCTGGAATCATTTCCGACAATATCGCCTACATAAACATTTTCTCCATTTAACTCTATCTGGATCAACAGCTTCCGCACAGTCTTATCCTCTTCTCTCAATTAATACATCCAGTCCCAGAATATGAAGCAGTTGAATGACCTTCCCTACTTCTGCCGTTGGTTTTCCTCTCTCCACATCGGAAATAAAAGTAACGCTGAGTCCTGTAAACTCTGCCAAAAAAGCCTGCGTATACTTCAATTCTTTTCTTCTCTTACGGATTGCCTGTCCTAATGACTTTGAATCAATAATTTTCATAGATTTCCCCGCTTTGCCGAGCGGCTTATTTCTTAATTCTCAGATTGTTTTATGCCGAACGGCTTATTTTTGATATAACTATTATATTCTTAGCCGTACGGCTGTGTCAATAGGCATTCTCCCGTCAGATCCTATACTCTGCCAACCGCTGTTACCGCGTCACCACATCCGCTATATTAACCAGCGTCAGTTTGTTGATATTGTTGTT
>CAYLPF010000070.1:0-6802 GCA_964385485.1 uncultured Lachnospiraceae bacterium
AAGGCGAAAAACAAGCTGGGAGAATATATGGTAAATGTGGCGGAGCGGACACTGAGGGAGGTGGACGTGGTGCTGTGGCTCGTGGAGCCGACAGATTTTATCGGAAAGGGTGAGCGCCACATAGCGGAGCAGCTGAAGAAGGCGAATGTTCCGGTCATCCTTATCATGAATAAGATCGATATGGTGGACAAGAGCCGGATCGAGGGCTTTATGGAGGGATACCGCGGGATATTTGATTTTGCGGATATGATACCTGTGTGCGCCCTTCGCGGAGTCAATATAGAGCGGGTCATCCAGGCGATCTTCCGGTATCTGCCCTATGGCCCGAAATATTACGATGATGATACGGTGACGGATCAGCCGCAGCGCCAGATCGCAGCCGAGCTGATCCGGGAAAAGGCGCTGCGCTGCCTTGAGGAGGAAATTCCACACGGGATCGCGGTGTCCATAGAGAAGATGCAGGAGCGCCGGGGAGGCGGGATCATGGATATCGAGGCCACGATCATCTGTGAGAAGGATTCCCATAAAGGGATCGTGATCGGAAAGGGCGGGGCCATGCTTCGCAAAATAGGCTCCCAGGCACGGACAGACATAGAGAAAATGCTGGAAATGAAGGTGAACCTGCAGCTCTGGGTCAAGGTCAGGAAGGACTGGCGTGACAGCGATTACATGATCAAAAATTTCGGCTACGACAAGAAGGAGCTGTGAAATACAGCGTTTGTGTCCAGTACAGCATTTAATCTGAAATCGATGTACCAGGTGGGAAAGTATGAGCGAACCGCAGAATGTGAAGGGCATGGTGCTGTCTGCCGTACCCTATGGAGAATACGACAAAAGAATGGTCATACTGACGAAGGAGAGAGGGAAGATCACGGCCTTTGCCCGGGGCGCAAGGCGGCAGAACAGCGCATTGCTGGCCGCATCGAATCCCTTTGCTTTCGGTACTTTTACGGTCTACGAGGGAAGAAACGCATATACCCTGGTGTGCGCAGATATTTCCAATTATTTTACGGAAGTAAGGGAGGATTTTGACGCCTCCTGTTACGGATGCTATTTTATGGAGGTGGCAGAGTATTATACGCGGGAAAATCTGGATGGTTCTGCTGTTTTGAATCTTCTGTACGCGACGCTTCGGGCGCTGCCGAAGGAGACGCCGGATAATGAGCTGATCCGCTGCATTTTTGAGATGAAAGCGATGATCCTCAATGGAGAGTACCCGTACGATATCGTGAATGACACGTCCCTTCTGGAATCCACAAGGTACGCCCTTGGATACGTGATACAGGCGCCGATCCAAAAGCTCTATACCTTTACGCTGACACCCGAGGTATTTGATGAGTTCCGCCGGGTACAGAACCGGTTCAACCGGCTGTATATCGACCGTGAATTCAGATCACTGGCGATTCTGAAAATGATGATCGGGGGGATTTCATAAGCCGGATCGGCTGGCTTTGAAGCAGAAACCTCCCCCTGCAGCCTCTGCTGACAGTACGAAATGGAAAGAAATGCTTGAAACAATATAGTTTTATATGTATAATAAACTGGATTTATTAGGAGGAGCTATAGTGATTGCGAAGAAAATGCCGATAGCGGCAGCACTTATGGCAGGGGTGTTGCTGCTTGGGGGCTGTGAGATGCTGGAGCAGAACAAATGGACGCCGCAGGAGCCTGCTGCCATTTCAATTGATAAAGACGGAGTTGTCACGGAGATCATTCAGGAGACGCTGGATGAGTCTTATTATGATGCGGAGGAGCTCCAGAATATGATCAATTCTGAGGTGGAGGATTACAACGCGGAAAATGGTGAGGACACCATCGTCATAAAGAAGCTTGAAGCTGCGGAAGGCAAAGTCAGCCTGACGATGGAATATGCGTCCGCTTCCGATTATGCGGCATTCAACAATACAGAGTTTTATTATGATACGATCATAGGCGCTCAGTTATCCGGGTATTTGTTCGATGTTTCTTTCAAAAAGGTGAGCGGCGGTGTTGTACAGGGCGCTTCCGTCTCCGGCAGTGAGGTCATCAAGCGGATGGACAAACAGGTGCTGATCCTGCGGGCCCCCATGGAGGTGCGGGTGCCGGGGGATGTGCTTTTTACGAGTACGAATGCGGAGGTACTGGCCGCAGATGTGGTCAATGCCACCGGCGAGTCGGACGAGGAGGAAGACGAGGGCCTGGTTCTGCCTTCCAATGCGGTGTATAAAGCAGAGGATGACTTATCCTTTGCAGAGACAACGGCTGCGAACCGGGTGTATATTGTTTTTGATATGTAATGATTGATTCCGGGCAGCAAAAAGCGCGGGCGGATTTGTCCGGATCTTTTGTGTCACAGGAAACTTCGTCTCCTGTGACACAAAATCGCTCCGCGCGGATGCGCACGGATGCATAAGGTATTTTATTCAGGGAAAATAGTGAGATCAAATTCAGAGGAGAGAAAAATGGAAAAGACAATGGAAAAAATCGTTGCACTGGCAAAGGGAAGGGGATTTGTTTATCCCGGTTCCGAGATCTACGGCGGCCTGGCTAATACATGGGATTATGGTAATCTCGGCGTGGAGCTCAAGAACAACGTCAAGAAGGCGTGGTGGCAGAAGTTCATCACTGAGAATCCGTACAATGTCGGCGTTGACTGCGCGATCCTGATGAATCCGCAGACATGGGTGGCCTCCGGCCATCTCGGCGGTTTTGCCGACCCGCTGATGGACTGCAGGGAGTGCCATGAGCGTTTCCGAGCAGATAAGGTCATTGAGGATTTCTGCCAGGAAAAGGGCATCACGCTTCCCAGGCCGATCGATGCGTTTTCACAGGAAGAGATGATGAGTTTTATCGAGGACAATCATATTCCGTGTCCGTCCTGCGGCAAGCACAATTTTACGGATATCCGTCAGTTCAACCTGATGTTCAAGACCTTCCAGGGCGTTACGGAGGATGCGAAGAATACCGTATACCTTCGGCCTGAGACGGCACAGGGCATCTTTGTCAACTTTAAGAATGTCCAGAGGACATCCAGAAAGAAGCTGCCCTTTGGTATCGGACAGATCGGAAAGTCCTTCCGTAATGAGATCACGCCTGGCAACTTTACCTTCCGTACAAGGGAGTTTGAGCAGATGGAGCTTGAGTTCTTCTGTGTTCCCGGAACTGACCTTGACTGGTTCCAGTATTGGAGGGGCTTCTGCTTCGACTGGCTGAAAAAGCTGGGTATGAAAGAGGATGAACTGCGTCTGCGCGACCATGATCCGGAGGAACTCAGCTTCTACAGCAAGGGAACGACGGATATCGAATTCCTGTTCCCGTTCGGCTGGGGCGAGCTGTGGGGTATTGCAGACCGTACAGACTATGACCTGACACAGCATCAGAACGTATCCGGTCAGGATATGGCATACTTCGATGACGAGAAGAAAGAAAAGTACATTCCGTACGTGATCGAGCCGTCTCTTGGCGCAGACCGTGTGGTACTGGCATTTTTGTGCAGTGCGTATGATGAGGAGAACATCGGCACGGAAGAGAAGCCGGATATGAGAACTGTGCTCCATTTCCATCCGGCCCTGGCGCCGGTGAAGGTCGGTGTGCTTCCGCTTTCCAAAAAGCTGAACGAGGGCGCGGAAAAGGTATATGCGATGCTGTCCAAATATTACAATTGTGAATTCGATGACAGAGGAAACATCGGAAAGCGCTACAGAAGACAGGATGAGATCGGTACGCCGTTCTGTGTGACGTATGATTTTGAATCTGAGGAGGACGGCGCAGTGACGGTCCGCGACCGTGACACCATGGAGCAGGAGCGCGTGAAGATTGAGGAACTGAAAGCGTATCTTGAGAAGAAATTTGAGTGGTAAGTCTTGCGGGGGCAGCTAAATTTTGATATAATCAAATAAATATGGTTTTTACCAGCAAAAAAATTGAATGGATTATAAAATTCAGGAGGACGAAGAAATGAGTGAATTAAAAGGTGCAATGATTATTGGACAGTCCGGCGGACCTTCCTCAGTGATCAACGCAAGCTGCTACGGTGCGATCAAGGCAGGTCTTGATTCTGATGTGATCACGAAGGTTTACGGCGCGGCAAACGGTATTGTCGGCGTATTGAATGACAAGCTTTATGTGATGGATGAAGAAGACCCGGAGGAGCTGGAGATTATGAGATATACTCCGTCTTCTGCACTTGGTTCCTGCCGTTATAAGATCGCAGACCCGGATGTAGATGATACAGACTACAAGAAGATCCTTGAGATCTTCAAAAAGTATGACGTGCGTTATTTCTTCTACAATGGCGGAAATGATTCCATGGATACGTGCAACAAGATCTCCAAATACATGAACAAGGTCGGATATGAGTGCCGCGTTATGGGCATTCCGAAGACCATCGACAACGATCTGTTCGGTACAGACCACTGCCCGGGCTTTGCGTCAGCTGCGAAGTATATCGCGACATCTCTTGTAGAGGTATATCAGGATGCCCATGTTTACGACAAGGGCCAGGTAACGATCGTTGAGATCATGGGACGTCACGCAGGATGGCTTGCGGGCGCGGCTTCCCTGGCACGTGTGACCGGATACGGCCCGGATCTTGTCTACCTTCCGGAGGTAAACTTCAATCAGGAAGAGTTCCTGGAGGATGTTGAGAAAATCTGGAATGAGAACAAGAACGTTCTGATCGCTGTATCAGAGGGTATCCATTATGAAGACGGCACATTTGTATCTGAGGCAAAGACCTCCGCTACAGATGGTTTCGGACATGCACAGCTCGGCGGACTGGCTGCCAAGCTGGCAGATGTTGTCAAGAATGCGATCCCGGGCGTGAAGGTTCGCCCGATCGAGCTTTCCCTGCTCCAGAGGTGTGCTGAGCACTGCGCGTCTCAGACAGACTCCGAAGAGTCCTTCATGGCCGGACAGACTGCAGTAAAAGAAGCGATAGCAGGCGTGACGGACAAGATGGTAGGCTTCAAGTGTACCCGTGATGAGAACGGCTACAAGTGCGAAGCAGATCTGCTTGACCTGTCTTCTGTAGCAAATTATGAGAAGAAGGTTCCGGTAGAATGGATCAATGAGCGCGGCAATAATGTATCAGACGAATTCATCAAGTACGCTCTTCCGCTCATTCAGGGTGAGATCCAGATAAAGAAAGAGAATTCTCTTCCGAGATTTGTACACCTGAAGAAGGTTGTTGCAAAATAATCAGATTATAAATAAAGAAGGGTTTCCATGTTCTTTTTGGAACATGGAGCCTTTTTTTGTTGCCATGCATGCGAAAGGAAGCTCCGGTGGAGGTTCCTTTTCGTTACCATGTATCCGAAGGAAAGCTCCGGTGGAGGTTTCCTTTGGTGTCATAGGAAACTTCGCTCCTGTTACACAAAAAACGCTCCGCGGGGATGCGCACAATATTTTCCAGTTGACATTGATAAAAATATGTCAATTTAACTAAAAAAATGAAAAACAGCGTTGACTTTTTGATGAAATATGATAAACTAAATGTGTGCGATTACAAATAAGTGGTCACATCACGCCGGTTAGTAATTACCGGTTTTTTTGTGGTAATTCTAATTGACTATAATTTTAGGAGGAATGTGTAACATGGCAAAATGGGTTTATATGTTTACAGAAGGTAATGCAGACATGCGTAATCTTCTGGGAGGCAAGGGCGCTAACCTCGCAGAGATGACAAATCTGGGTCTTCCCGTACCGCAGGGTTTTACGATCACGACGGAAGCCTGCACGCAGTACTATGAGGACGGCAGGAAGATCAATGATGAGATCATGGGGCAGATCATGGAAGCCATCGTAAAGATGGAAAGCATTACCGGGAAGAAATTCGGCGACACGGAGAACCCGCTTCTCGTTTCTGTTCGTTCTGGTGCGAGAGCATCCATGCCAGGTATGATGGACACTATCCTGAATCTCGGTCTTAATGAAGAGGTAGTCGAAGTGCTTGCTGCCAGATCCGGCAATCCGCGTTGGGCGTGGGACTGCTACAGAAGGTTCATCCAGATGTTCTCGGATGTAGTTATGGAAGTTGGTAAGAAATATTTCGAAGAGCTGATCGATAAGATGAAAGCTGAGAAGGGCGTGAAGCAGGACGTTGAGCTGACTGCGGAGGACCTCAAGGAGCTGGCCAATCAGTTCAAGGCCGAGTATAAGGAAAAGATCGGTTCTGATTTCCCGACAGACCCGAAGGTACAGCTGACGGAAGCGATCAAGGCTGTATTCCGTTCCTGGGATAACCCGCGCGCAAACGTTTACCGCCGCGACAACGACATCCCGTATTCCTGGGGCACCGCTGTTAATGTACAGATGATGGCATTCGGCAACATGGGAGATGACTGTGGTACCGGCGTTGCGTTTACGAGAGATCCGGCTACCGGAGAGAACGGACTGTTCGGTGAGTTCCTGACGAACGCACAGGGCGAAGACGTAGTTGCAGGTGTACGTACGCCGATGCATATTTCAGAGATGGCGGACAAGTTCCCGGAGGCATTTGTACAGTTTAAGAATGTATGCGAGATCCTAGAGAAGCATTACAGAGATATGCAGGATATGGAGTTTACCGTAGAGAACGGCAAGCTGTACATGCTCCAGACACGTAACGGTAAGAGAACGGCACAGGCGGCCCTTAAGATTGCCTGCGACCTGGTAGACGAGGGTATGAGGACGGAAGAAGAGGCAGTTGCTATGATCGATCCCCGTAACCTTGACGCACTGCTTCATCCGCAGTTTGACGCCGAGGCGCTTAAGGCTGCAGTTCCGATGTCCAAGGCTCTTGGCGCTTCACCGGGAGCTGCATGTGGTAAGATCGTCTTCTCGG
>CAYLPF010000071.1:0-5145 GCA_964385485.1 uncultured Lachnospiraceae bacterium
GCTTCAGCCTTTCTTCAGGGCTTCCCGCGGCAGAGCGGGAAGCTTCACCCAGAACGTGTTAACGTTTTCCTGGCTTTCGCACCAGATTTTCCCTTTATGCTCCAATACAATATTTTCCGCGATGGACAGGCCGAGTCCGTAGCTGCGGTTCATACTCCTGGCCGTGTCCGCGCGGTAAAAACGTTTAAAAATATTTTTCATATCCTGCGGCAAAATGGTTTCGCCGGGATTACTGACCGAGAGCAGACAGGACCGCGCTCCCGTATAATTTAAGGCAACGGTCGTTTTGCCCCCGGGGGATGAGTATTTCGCGGCGTTATCGGCCAGGATGGCAATGAGCTTCTCAAGATGCGCGGCGCTGCCATTTATATAGACGCCGTCCGCGAGGCGGAGCTCCAGGGTAAGCCCTTTCTCAAAAAAAACGGGTTCGAACGGGAGCAGCGCATCCTGCAGCAGGCGGCTGAGATCAAGCCTGCAAAAAGAAGTGTTCTCTGCGCCCTGATCGGTACGCGCCAGATCCAGAAGTCCCTCCACAAGTCCCTGCATCTGATGCGACATGGTGAGTATGTTGTCAGAAAACTGACGGCGGTGATTTTCATCAAACTCTTCCGACTGCAGCATTTCCGCGTTTGTCAGGATGACAGTCAGCGGCGTTTTCAGCTCATGCGAGGCGTCGCCGACAAAACGGCGCTGTTCCTCCCATGCCAGCTCCACCGGCCGCACGGCCCAGCGCGCGAGATAGATACTGATAATGAAAAAAGCCAGGAAACTGAGGACTCCGATCAGCAGGCAGGTGCGGAGAAGATTCCGCAGGGTATTCTGCTCACTGGAGATATCGGAAAATACGATGCACTGCATACCGCGGCCAGGAACCTTCTCGCGCAGATAACGCAGATGGTATTCCCGGATCACGCCGGTACGGTTGTTGGACTGGGAGGCCGTATGGACCAGTTCCCGGATAAACGTCTGATCCGACAGGTCATAATAACCGTCGTCGGTCGTGATCAGTTCCCCGTCCGGGCTGATCTGCACTGTAAAATACGGGAGACGCACTTCCGTGTCTGGTTCGTCCGGGGCGCCGCGTCTCATCGGATTGGCGGCAATGGTCTGCATCATGAGAATGCTTTCCCGTTCAAGGCTCATGCGCGTGACATGGTACATGAAGGAAAGGATCCCGAAAAGCAGGATCGTTACAGGAAACATTATAAAAAAGACAAATTTCAGACGCAGTTTTTTCAGCATGGGTTTGACGCCTCCAGATGGTAACCAAGGCCGCGGATCGCTTCGATACGGATATTGGAGCCGATGCTCGCCAGCTTCTTGCGCAGGAAACCGACGTAGACCTCGACGTGGTTTTCAACAGCGTTGGAGTCGTAACCCCACACGCGTGATAAAATCAGCTCTTTGGAAAGGTTGCGCTCCCCGGACTGTAAAAGCATCCGCATGACGTCGAATTCCTTTGCGGAAAGGCGTACCCTGCGGTCGCCGTGAAAAAGAATACCGCAGGAAAGGTCAAGGGAGGTGTTGCCGAAGGTCAGCGTGTCCACCTCGCTGCCCTGCCTGCGGAGCAGAGCGCCGATACAGGCAAGCAGCTCCCGCGAATCAAAGGGCTTCGTCAGATAATAATCCGCGCCCGAGTTGAGTCCTTCGATGCGGTCTGTCACTTCCGAGCGGGCGGTCAGCATCAGGATCGGGACGCCGCAGTGCATCGCCCGGATCCGCTTCGCCACTTCAAAGCCGTTCAGCTTCGGCATCATAATATCGAGGATCAGCAGGTCGTAGACACCAAGCTCTGCCAGCGCAAGCCCCGCTTCCCCGTCATAGGCGGTTTCAGCTTCGTAGCCCTTTGAAATGAGCAGGGTCCTGAGGGAGTCCGCCAGCAGCTTTTCATCTTCTATGATCAGAATTTTCATACTATCACTCCAGTCTGTTTATAATAATAGTATAAAACGCATCTGAAATGAAGCTGAAAAAGTGTGATTTTTCTGTGTTTTTCAGATTTAATTCAGCGATAACTGCTAAGCTGGTAACAGGAAAACTGCCGGGGCAAAGCGTTGTGCTTTTCTGCCGGCCGAAACAGGAGGTTTTGATATTGATAGAAGTAAAAAATCTGACGAAACGGTATGGAGGGACGGTGGCTGCGGACGGCCTTACCTTCACGGTGGAAAAGGGGCAGATCTACGGCTTCCTCGGGCCGAACGGCGCCGGAAAGACGACGACCATGAATCTGCTGACGGGTTATATAGCTCCGACCTCCGGCGAGGTGCGCATAAACGGGCACAGCATTCTGGAGGAGCCGGAAGCGGCCAGAAAATGCATCGGTTATCTGCCCGAGATCCCGCCGGTATACCCGGAAATGACGGTGAACGAATATCTGGCCTTTGCCGCAAGCCTGAAGAAAATCCCGAAAAAGGAGCAGGCCGCCGCGGTCAGCGAGGTCATGGAGCGGACGGGGATCCTGGAGATGCGTAACCGCCTGATCCGCAATCTCTCAAAGGGTTACAGGCAGCGCACGGGACTGGCGCAGGCCATCCTCGGTTATCCGGAGATCATCATTCTCGATGAGCCGATGGTCGGCCTTGACCCGAAGCAGATCATTGAGATCCGGGAGCTGATCCGTTCGTTAAGCGAAGACCATACGGTCATATTGAGCTCGCATATTCTCTCGGAGGTCAGCGCCATCTGCGACCATATCATGATCATTTCACACGGAAAGCTGGTGGCGAGCGACACGCCGGAAAATCTGAAGCATCTGATGAAAGGCAGCGAATCGCTGGAGCTGACCGTAGAGGGGGAGGAAGCGAAGATCCGCAGTCTGGTGGGCGGGTTGGAAAATCTGGAATCGTTTGAGATAAAGCCGTCTGAGGAGAAGGATGCTTTCGACGTGACGCTGAAAACCGTCGGAGGGCATGATCTGCGGGCGCACATTTTCTATCTGTTTGCGGAGAAAAAGCTGACGCTTCTGCGGATGCAGCGGACGCGGATCTCGCTTGAGGACGTCTTCCTCGAGCTGACAGAAGGGCAGGAGGATGAAGCGCGGAGCAAAGCGACGGAAACCGGGCAGAGTACCGGCAAAGAAGCAGATGAATCGGCTGTGCGCGGCCGGAAGGAGGATGAAGCATGATCGCAATTATAAAAAAAGAAGTAAGAGGCTATCTCACATCAATGATCGGCTATGTGTTTATTGCCTTTTTGCTGGCAGTGTCCGGCATCTATTTTACTGCTTATCATTTACAGCAGGCGTATCCGACGTTCGCGTACACGCTGGACTCTGTCATGTTTGTATTCCTGATCGCCGTGCCGGTGCTGACGATGCGGATCCTGGCGGAAGAGCGAAGGCAGAAGACGGACCAGCTTCTTCTGACCGCGCCGGTGTCTGTGACGGAGATCGTATTGGGAAAGTATCTCTCTCTCGTTGTGATCTTCCTGATCCCGGTGGCGATCCTCGGGATCTATCCGCTGATCCTCTCACAGTTCGGCAGCATTGCCTATCCGGAAACATATACGGCGCTGTTCGGTTTCTGGCTGATGGGGTGCAGCTTCCTCGCCATCGGCCTGTATCTCTCGTCGATTACGGAGAGCCAGGTCATCGCCGCGGTGCTGACGTTCCTCGTGCTGTTTGTGTGCTACGTGATAGAAGGGATCGCTTCATTTTTCCCTGAGACATCGTCCGCCTCGTTTTTCTCGCTGTTCGCGCTCGCGGCAGCCTTGGCTGCGCTGATCTATTACTGGACGAAAAACGCGGTCATTACCGGCCTTTTTTTCCTTATATCAGAAGGACTGCTGACCGCGGTTTACCTTGTGAAGCCTGCTGTATTTGAGGGCGTGATCCAGAAGGTGCTTGGCGTTTTGGATATTTCCGGTCATTTTTCCGAATTTGGCAGCGGTATTTTTGACGTCACCGGGATCGTCTATTATCTGTCGCTGATCGGCGTGTTCCTGTTTCTGACGGTGCAGTCGATCCAGAAGAGACGGTGGAGCTAGGAGGGCAGGACATGAAAAACAGATCTATGCATATTGATGTTAAAAAATTGTTCGGAGACAGGCGCAGGACAAAGCACGGCTCGTACAGCCTCGCCCTGACGGCGGTGGTGATCGCGGGGGCTGTGCTGGTAAATCTGGTGGTTTCGGAGCTGCCTTCGCAGTATACGCAGATCGATGTGAGCAGCCTGCAGCTTTCCGTGCTGAGCGACCAGACAAGGGAACTGCTCTCCTCGCTCTCCGGGGACATGACGATTTATTATATTGTGCAGGACAGCAACAGGGACACTTATGTTTCAAGGCTGCTGGACCGTTATGAGGATGCTTCGGCGCATATTAAGGTAGAGGAGAAAGATCCTGTGCTTTATCCGAAATTCGCGTCCCAGTATACGGATGAAACGCTGTCGGAAAACAGTGTGATCATTGTCTGCGGCGACCAGAGCCGCGTGATCGCGTATGAGGATATGTACGAATCAGAGTTCAGTTATATGTATTATTCCTATACTACGACAGGCTTCGACGCGGAGGGCCAGATCACGAGCGCGATCGCGGCGCTGGATTCGGCTTCCCTGCCGAAAATGTATACGCTGACCGGGCATCAGGAAGCTTCGATCACGACGGCGCTGCAAAGCTCCATCGAGAAGGAAAATATTGAAGTGGAATCCCTGAACCTGATTTCCGCGGAGCAGGTGCCGGAGGACGCCGATCTGCTGCTTATCGTTTCGCCGCAGACGGATTTCTCGGACGATGAGACGCAGAAGCTTCTCGATTATCTGCAGGCAGGCGGGCGGCTTGCGCTGGTCACGGATTATACGGGCAGCGATATGCCGAATCTTGATTCCATCCTGGAATATTATGGAATGCAGAAGGAAGACGGCATTGTGATCGAGCCGGACAGCTATTATTATGTGCAGATGCCGTATTATCTGCTGCCGGAGATCGAGGATACGGAGGTATCCGGGGACATGACAGGCGGCAGCCGCTATGTCCTGATGGCCGCGGCGCAGGGACTGTCGCAGGCGGAGGAGCTGCGGGACGGGCTTACGGTCACAAGCCTTCTGACGACCTCGCAGTCTTCTTATTCCAAGACCGACGTCCAGAATATGCAGACATATGAGAAAGAGGACGGCGACATTGACGGCCCGTTTGCGCTGGGTATGCTGG
>CAYLPF010000071.1:5245-6721 GCA_964385485.1 uncultured Lachnospiraceae bacterium
GACAGAAGAGGAATCTGACGGGACGGCGGAGGAAACCACGCAGGCGGAAACGCGGCTGGCGGTGTTTACTTCCTCATCTTTGCTGGACGAATCGGCGGACAGCATGGTATCCGGAGGCAATTACAGTCTTTTCATCAACACGCTGAGCTGGCTGAGCGGCAGCGAAAGCTCTGTGTCAATTCCGGTCAAGAGCCTTTCGATGGATTATCTGACCGTGCCTGCTGCCAGCGGGAATTTCTGGAGTATTGTCGTGATCGGACTGATACCGGGCGCTTTCCTCGTGTTCGGACTGTATACGTGGCTGAGACGCCGGAAGCAGTAGAGGGGCATTTGCCGTCGGTATAAACCGGGCGGAGAACTCAGGAACTGTAAAAAAATAACTTTTCATATGCACTATTGCAAGTTATTTTTTACAGTTCCTTAGAAAGCAGAGGATTTATATATGAGCAGAAAAAGTATAACGATGGCGGCAGGCGTTGCGGCGCTCGTCTGCCTGTGCGGGGCGTATGTGGTCCTGAAAAATTATAATCAGCGGGAAGAGGAGGCGGAACTGGAGGCCGCTTCCGGCGAAGTGGTCTGGGAGCTGGATACAGACTCGGTTGTCTCGGCGTCGTTTCTGGTCGGCGGTACAGAGTATACGTTTCAGAAAGGGGACGATGAGTGGACGCTGGAGGGCGACGGGACGTTCCCTGTGGACGGCACGGCTGTGCTGTCCGCCCTGTCCGGCCTCTCCGACCTGAAAGCGCTCAGGACGCTGACAGACATCACGGATACTTCAGATTACGGGATGTCAGAGCCTCAGAACAGGATTACGGTCGTGGATACGGACGGGAAGGAAACGGTATTTACGATCGGTGATACAAATGAGGGCACCGGGGACGATTACCTGATGATAAGCGCGGACGAGACGACCATTTACACGGTGGACGAGGCGCTGCGCTTTGCTTTTTCAGATGATCTGTATGATTATGCAGTAAGCGAACAGCTTCCGTCAATCGCGGAGGATGAAGTGACGCGGATCTCGCTTTCCGGAACTGAAAATGAGTATGCGCTGTATCTTGACGGCGGGGAATGGAAGCTGGAAAATGACGGCGGGGCGGCAGGCCTTACGGCGACAGATACCGAAGATCCGGCGGCGGACAGCGACAAGGCGGCCACTCTGACATCTCAGATAGCAGGTCTTTACTATACGGATTTCCTGGAACACAACTGTCAGGATTTTTCCGTTTACGGCCTGGAGGAACCGGCGGCAGTTCTTACAGTTTCCTATGAAAAGGATGAGGAAACACAGACGATGACACTGGCGGTGGGAGATAAAGATGAGGCCGGGGATTATTACGTGCGGCTTGACGATTCCACGCAGGTACACACGATCTCCGCTGCGATGATGAATACCTTCCTTGATATGACAGCCGGGGAGCTGGAAACTGAGGAACTGGAGACAGAGGAAACGGAGACGGAAGAAGCAGAAGCGGA
>CAYLPF010000072.1:0-2405 GCA_964385485.1 uncultured Lachnospiraceae bacterium
CCGGAGGGACGGCGGGTGTTCGCCCAGATGTCTGTTTACCAGAACCTGAAAATGGGCGCATATACGCGGAAGGACAAAGACGGGCTGGAGAAAACGCTGGAGACTGTATACAGGCGTTTCCCGCGTCTTGAGGAACGCAAAAACCAGCTTGCGGGTACGCTCTCCGGCGGTGAACAGCAGATGCTGGCTATGGGCCGGGCGCTGATGTCGCATCCGAGGATCCTCCTGATGGATGAGCCATCCATGGGACTTTCCCCGATCCTGGTCAATGAGATTTTTGATATTATCCAGAGCGTCAGCGCCAGCGGAACGACAGTGCTTCTGGTGGAGCAGAACGCAAAGAAGGCGCTTTCTATCGCGGATCGCGCGTATGTGCTGGAGACGGGAAATATCGTAATGTCTGGAAATGCACATGAACTGATGGACGATGATTCAATTAAGAAGGCATATCTGGGAGAGTAGGGAACTGTTCAGAAACCGCTTTTTATTTACAAATGAGCAAAATGCGTCTGCGCCTGCAGATGCATTTTGCTCATTTATAAGCAGGCTGCTGATCCGGCAGCACATCTGTATTGCCATAAATGGCAAACAGATTTGTTATCGGATAACCGTGCAGTTGAAAAATTTTGGCCTTGTATATGTGAGTTGTGATATGATATGATAAGTAATAAGAGAGCAGGTATGCGCAGCGACCGGGTATGGTGATGCCCGGAGACCGGGGAAAATATATCAAAAAGAAATCGGGGGTGGTTTTATGAGTAATATTACGATTACGATTGCGAGGCATTTTGGCAGCGGCGGAAAGACGATTGGCCAGATGCTGGCAAAGGATATGGGGATCAACTGCTATGAAAAACAGATCATTAAGATGGCATCCGATGACAGCGGGATCAATGAAGCGCTTTTTAACCAGGCGGACGAGAGGCTGAAGCACACGCCGCTGTTTTTCGGCAAGTCTAAGGGCGAATATAAAGGGAAGCTGATCTCACCGGACAGTGAGGAGTTTGTCAGCGACCACAATCTTTTCAATTATCAGGCGAAGATCATCCGGGAATTGTCAGAGCGGGAATCGTGTGTTATCATTGGACGGGCGGCGGATTATGTTTTGCGGGATAAGACGAACGTGGTCAGCGTTTTTGTTCATGCTTCGAAGGAATACTGTGTCCGTCAGGCAATCGAGCGCAGGGCCTATACCGGGAAAGACGTTGAAAAGTTTGTAGAGAGAACGGACAAGTACCGCAGCGATTTTTACCGCTATTATACGGGACAGGAATGGACAGACGCGAGAAATTATGATCTGTGCCTGAACAGTGAAAGGCTTGGATTTGAAGGTACGATGGAAGCGATCGAAGCGTATATCAGAGTTCGTTTTGGCAAGCTTCCGAATGAGTAATAAAAAACGAAGGGGAATAAAGGAAGGGGAAAGATGAATTACAGAAAGATGGCAGAGCGCAGGATCCGCATGGGATTATTTATGCTGCTGTTGCTGGGCGCATTAAGTTTTTGTACATTTTCTTCGTGTGCAGCGACATCGTCAAAAAAGGTCGCATTGAATAAGACGAGTGTCAGTATGACAAGGGGCAGGACTGTGCAGCTTAAGCTTCTGAACGCGAAGGGAACTGTAACATGGAAATCTAACAAGAAGTCGGTGGCCACTGTTTCGAAGAGCGGTAAGGTTACGGGCGTATCTAAAGGGACATGCAAAATTACTGCGAAGTGTAAGGGGAAGACGTATCGCTGTACGGTAAAGGTATATAATGCCGGAAAAGCGTATTTGCCGAAGACGCTGCCCAAGACGTACCCGGCAGCGCAATATCAGGACAGGATCCTGCTGGCTGGCAGTTCATCCGTAGAATACTGGAGTACTGCGGCATCGGCGTTCGCACCGTTGAAGATCCTTAATATGGGTATCGGCAGTACAAAAGTATCAAATTGGGAGAAATTGTACACAAGCCTGATCGTACCTTATGATCCCAGGGCAGTAGTACTGTATGTAGGCAGCAACGATATTGGCGATGGCATATATGAAGCAGCAGGAGCTGAGACAGCGCGTGAAACCCGCAGGCTTATTCAGAAAATACAGAAAAAATTGCCGGACACACTGATTTTTTATGTATCGATCTGTCCCAGCCTGAAGCGGAGTGAAGCGTGGGAGGAGATATATATCTGCAATAAAAAAATGAAGGCATACTGTGCAGAAAGGGAAAATCTGTATTATATCGATGTGGCTTCCTATTTCTGGATAGATGGTGAACCAAATCCGAAGCTTTACAGCAGCGACCTGCTTCATTTGAGTAAGACGGGATATAAGATATGGAATTCTGTGATCGGCTCCAGGGTGAAGCGAATATTGAAAGCAAGAAAGTAAAATCTGAGTGAGGAGCCAGAAATGGCTCCTCATTGTT
>CAYLPF010000072.1:2505-6532 GCA_964385485.1 uncultured Lachnospiraceae bacterium
TTGAAAGCAAGAAAGTAAAATCTGAGTGAGGAGCCAGAAATGGCTCCTCATTGTTTTAAACAAACGGTTGACATTTTACAAATAATGAGATACTATTTTAATGGATGTGAGACGCAACACGGAGAATGAGCGCAACAAATATGCAGGATAATAAAGTTTGGAAGAGGGTATATTTACCAGAGAAATCATCTTCACCATCAGGAAGCGGATATCTGATTGCCCGGGATGTGAAGACGGAAGAGGCGCAGAAAGAGCTTTTATATGAGCTGCTGGGCCCTGTTTTTTTCGGCCGTAAAGAGGCGGAGAATGAAGATGAACTTGCAGATCTTTTTGGCCAGCAGTACGGAATAGATGTACGCGGCGATTTCTGTGAGGGCGACGAGCATTATGAGGATTATATGGAAGCGCAGCAGGCGATAGCGGAGGGGCTGTCAGTCTACGGGGGAAGGATTGCCTTTGATGAAAATGCGATGGCGGAGCTTGCAGAAAAGCTGTGGAGCGGTATGGAGCGAAAGGAAAAGAGCGGATTTCGCCGGATCAACACGCTTCTGGAGGAGTGACATCTGATCTGTGCTTTGCTCCGGCCGGCGCTGTTTGCCGCCGGCACAGCACCGACAAATTTCTATACAGACATGACTGCCCGGCTTAT
Source organism: uncultured Lachnospiraceae bacterium (assembly GCA_964385485.1). GTDB lineage: Bacteria > Bacillota > Clostridia > Lachnospirales > Lachnospiraceae > Choladousia. The sequence goes on from CAYLPF010000072.1 coordinate 3,155, forward strand.
TGCCCGCAGGCATGAACCGGAAGCGGGCAGATGGCAAAAATCATGCTGGTTTTGCATACAGTGATACTAAGAAGTCAGGAAATGGTATCAATATGAATGATCAGAAAATTGAAAACCTGCTGAATCTTGCGCTGGATGCATCTTTGCAGGATCGGGAGAAATCGTCTGCTCTGGAAACAGGATACAACGAGGAAAATGATACGTGGGAGGTGATCGTCCGCTTCAGCGGCAATCCGGAGGATTTTACATATGATACCTGGCAGGTAGTGGAATTGTCCGGAGGATATGCGATTGTGACGCTTCCGCAAAGGGATGTGGAGCGTCTGGCAGCCCTGCCTCAGATAGAATACATTGAGAAGCCGAAACGTCTTTATTTCGAGGTGGACACAGGACGTGCGGCTTCTTGTATTTCTTCGCTGCAGACGCCGCAGTACGGGCTTTCAGGGGCGGGTGTTCTGACAGCAGTGATTGATTCGGGGATAGCTGTCAGCTTATTGTCAGGACGGTGACGTATGTCACGGTATTTGGCGGGCATTTATGCGAGACTTTCTGTGGAGCACCATGATGGAAAAGACGAATCAATAGAGGCCCAGATACAGATTGCAGAAGAATATATTTCGGAGCATTCGGAGCTGAGTTTTTGCAGAAGCTATACAGATTCAGGAAAAACAGGTACAAACTTTGAGCGGGGCGGATTTTTACGGATGATGGAGGATGTACAAAGCGGAATAATTAACTGCATCATTGTGAAGGATTTTTCCAGGCTGGGCAGAAATTACATTGAAACAGGCAATTATATAGAAAATATTTTTCCGTCTTATGGGGTACGTTTTATTTCTGTTACGGATCACTATGACAGTCTGGAAGAAAAATGCTCTGCCGGTGAATGGACGTTCCATTTAAAAAATATCGTGAACGAATTATATGCGAAAGATATTTCTATAAAGGTAAGAGCATCAAAAAAAGCAAAGCAGAAGCAGGGAAGCTATACAGGCGGAAGGCCTCCGTATGGATATATCATCGGACATAGTTCGGGAAGGCGGCTGCTTTTCCCGGAAGAAGGGACAAAGGAGGTTGTCAGAGCCATGTTTCAGCTTTGCGATGAGGGTAAAAGCCTTCGGGAGATTGCAGCGTGGCTGTATGAGGAAGGTGTTCATACGCCCACGGCGTATCGTCTGACAGGGCACATCCGGCGCATGGAAGAAGAGACTTTAACAGAGTGGCCCAGGGGAACAATAAAATCATTATTAACGAACCCTGCGTATGCCGGTGTCTCCACGCAGGAAGATTCAGAGAGAAGTACGGGAATAAGGAGCCGCTTTGTATATGAAGCGATCATTGACCGGGAAATGTTTTTCCGGATCGCAGGAAGATTCGCCCGTGCGCGGCTTCGAAGGGATGGCAGCCCGGAAGAAGGCAGCGTCCCGTCAGAGGCAGGGGCGTTTGGCGATGTATTATTCTGCGGAGTATGCGGCGGCAGGATGGTGAGAAGCTGGAGTGCAAAAAGACTTAAAAACGGCGGAACGGTGCGCCGGTATTATTACCGCTGTGCCAATACAGGCAGACTTGATATGTCTGGCTGCGGCAATAAATCAGTATCAGAAATCATATTGAAAAAAATCGTTTTAAAAGCGCTTTGCCGTGAATTCCATCTCTCATCCATGAAGCAGGAAGAGATATATCTGATGAACAGAAAGGAATTTGAAAAGGAAGCCGGGTATCACCGAAACGAGCTTCGGCGGACAGGATCCTGTCTGGCGCGGGTCAGGCTGGGAGAATGCGAGTTGTATATGAATTACCGGAAGGGCGATGTCCGGCTGGCAGGCTATCTGGAAGAAAAGAAACGGTATGAGAAAGAGAAGCTTGCATATTGTAAAAGAAAAACGGAGATACAGGAAGATATAGAGAAGATAAAACAAAAGGAGGAAGAGGCAAAACTGCATATCAGAAGGCTGTGTGAGGGGCAACAAGATATGGAAATAAATGAAAAGCTGATTCAGTGTTTTGTAAAAAGAATTACGGTGTATTCCCCCAAACGGGTGACAGTACTATTTTATTTCTGTGGGTAACGGGCCGACAGCTCCGGCAAATGCCCGATGAATAAGCAGGAGGATATGAACACAGAATCCCCATGCGCTTTGAGCGTACTACTGCGCATGAAAGTGTTACTGCGTATGGGTGCATCCCTGAATCTATGCCGCCTGATCGGCGGTGAAACTATCGTAGACCCCCATGCGCCTTGAGCGTACCACTGCGCATGAAAGTGTTATCGCGCATGGGTGCATCCCTGAACTCAGTTTTCCACTTCGCGGAAAAGGGTAATTTCATAGAAAACGGACAGGAGTGTGGAAGGGTGCGGATCGCCATTTATATGCGGCTTTCAAAGGAGGACGGCAATGATGACAGTGAGAGCAATAGTATAATAAACCAGAGACTGTTGCTGCAGCAATATGCAGCCGGGCATTTTGAAGATTATACTCTCCAGGAGTTTCAGGATGATGGTTTCTCAGGTTTGAATTTTAACCGCCCGGGAATCGTGAAGCTGTTGAAGGCGGCGGAGGATGGTGAAATCGATTGTATCATTGTAAAAGATTTTTCCCGGTTTTCCAGGGATTACATTGAGATGGGCAACTGCCTTGAACGGTTTTTCCCAAAGCTCGGCGTACGGTTTATCTCTGTCAATGACAGCTATGACAGCGAATATCGCATGGGAAGTTCATCCGGACTGGATACTGCTTTTAAGAGCCTGCTGTATGATCTGTATTCGAAGGATCTGTCGGTAAAGGTAAAAGCTTCTCTGCGGACGAAGAAGGAGCAGGGACAATATGTCAGCGGGACATGTCCCTTTGGATACCGGAAATCACCAAAGGACCGTCATATGCTCCTGATAGATGAAGAGGAAGCAGCCGTTGTTAAAAGAATCTTCCGGATGACCGCAGAAGGAAGAAACTCCGCGGAGATAGCGGAATGTTTTAACCGGGAGGGCGTGAAGACACCGATTCAGTTCAGGATAGAAAAACAGGGGATAAAAAGACAGCCGAAAGGAGGCCGCTTTGTATGGAGCAGATCCACCGTATGCGCCATATTGAGGAATCCGGTTTATACAGGTGATATTGTGTATGGTAAGTATACGAGGTATGAAGTAGGAGGGAAAAACCATCTGAAGCCAAAATGCAAGTGGAAGACGCACCATGGTCATCACGAGGCGATCATTGAACGGGATTTTTTTGAGATGATCCAGAAAAGGAAAAAGAGCAGGCAATAACAGAACACAAGAGGGAATAGATTATTTTCACCCGGACTTCCGGAATGAGGATGGCAGTACGCGGATTCTTGCGCTGTGGGATCAGACAGCGGTGGCGGCAGGATCGGAGGAAC
>CAYLPF010000073.1:0-6523 GCA_964385485.1 uncultured Lachnospiraceae bacterium
CTGATTCGTGTGAGAAAACAAGGACTAAAGCGGGAGTGAGCAAAATGAAGATCTTTACCGATGCACCGGAAGGCGCAACTGTTGTACATAACACATTTATAGACCGGTACATGCCCCATGCCAACGGGGAATACGTCAAGGTATATCTGTACCTGCTCCGGTGCGCCGATACGGGCCGGGAGCTGTCTCTTTCCTCGATTGCAGACGTGTTTGACCACACGGAAAAGGATGTCCTGCGGGCACTGGCGTACTGGGAAAAGCAGAAGCTGCTCCGCATACGGCTGGGAGATGACGGTTCCGTACAGTCTGTCACCTTCGCCGATATACCTGATGACAGGAGCAGAGCATCATCCGGCGCGGAAATGTCTTCTGAAGATACATCCGACAGCCCCGCGTACCGCAGCGTCTCCGGAAATATGTCTGACAGTTTCGGGAATACGGCGCTTCCACAGGATATGCCGAACCTTGACCGCATCGCCGCGGCCCGGGAACAGAAGGATATCCGGGAGCTCTTTTATGTTGCGGAACAGTATCTGCAGAGGCCTCTGACCTCCTCTGAGCAGAGCGACTTTATTTATTATTATGACAATTTGCAGTTTTCTACGGATCTGATTGAATATCTTCTGGAATACTGCATCTCCAAAGGCTCGCCCAGCCGCCACTATATGCGCCGTGTAGCGCTCTCCTGGGCAGAGGCCGGCATCTCCACAGTCCTTCAGGCCAAGCAGGAGACAAATCTGTACAACCGCAATTATTTTACAGTCATGAACGCTTTCGGCATTAAGGGACGCGGCCCGGCCGCTCCGGAGCAGGAGACGATGTCCCGCTGGTTCAATGAATTTGGATTCACGATCGATATTATCCTGGAAGCATGCCGCCGTACGATCCGGCAGACACATCAGCCGAACTTCCAGTATGCGGACAAGATCCTGGAACAGTGGCATAGCAGCGGCGTGAAATCATTGTCCGACATAGAAAAACTCGACCAGCAGCGCAGAAATGAGCAGAAAAAGCCTTCCAGGAAGGCTCAGACGCCGCAGAAATCATCCGGGAACCGCTTTAACAACTTTTCTCAGAGAGAATATGATTATAACCAGCTTGAAAAACAGCTTTTAAACCAATAAACCGGCAGGCAATACAGACGGCTATATGAAGCGTCTGCCAGACAAAGGAGCCATCATGGGACTGACGAACGAACAATACAATACCATTATGAGGGATTATCAGAGGCAGCAGTCACGCAGCCATCAGGAGCTGTCCCGGCACATTGAGGAAGTCTATGCCCGTTTTCCGGAGTTTTCCGAGATTGACGCAGCCATCGCTTCAAAGAGTACCGCCTGTGCCAGACGTATTCTTTCTGATGAACCGGCCTCCACCAGTGAACTGCGTGAGCAGATCGCGGAGCTTTCCGCCCGGAAAGCGGAGCTTTTGCGGAAAGCCGGTTATCCGGCAGATTACCTGAGTCCGAAATACCGCTGCCCTGACTGCCAGGACACCGGCTATATCGGCCGGGAGAAGTGCCATTGTTTCCGTCAGGCCGCGATCGACCTTCTTTATACCCAGTCCAATCTCCGCGAGATCCTGCTCACCGAAAACTTTGCTTCTTTTTCATTAAAATATTACTCCGAACAGATAACGGATCCCGTGACAGGACTCAGCGCCGCCCAGACAGCCCGGCGCACTCTGGAGGAATGCCGCCGCTTCGTCCGGGACTTTGACGATACCTTCGAAAATCTGTTTTTATACGGTGATACCGGCCTGGGGAAGACGTTTCTCTCCCACTGCATTGCCAAAGAGCTTCTGGAGAGCACCCACTCAGTCATCTATTTTTCCTCCTTCCGGCTCTTTGAACTCTTTGCAGATTCAACATTTGGCAGGGACAGCGCCGCCAGCCAGGCCGAGCTGGAGCAGCACATTTTTGACTGTGATTTTCTGATCATCGATGACCTCGGGACGGAGCTTGTCAATTCCTTTGTCGCCGCAGAGCTGTTTCATGTTCTGAATGAGCGGATCCTGCGCCGCAAAAGTACGCTGATCTCCACAAACCTGTCCCTGGGGACATTTGCCGATACATACTCCGAGCGGGTATTCTCCCGTATCTCCAGCAATTATACGATGTTGAAGCTGATCGGGGACGATATCCGGCTTCAGAAAAAAATATCTGCCGGAAAGCCTTGACCAAAGACGTTTTTGTGGTAAAATCGAACTGCAAATACAAACCGAGGAGGAAACTATATGGAATTTCAGTCTGCGAACGAACGAAACCTTGAAACCATCCCGGTGGGAGATCTCGGTATCATCCCTCTTAAGAGCTGTGAAACTCTGGGGCAGAAGATCAACGCCTACATTGTTCAATGGCGGCAGGAGCGTGAGCACGAACATCGCGAAAGCCCGCTGCTTCAGTCTTATTCCAAGTCGTCCTATCTCGTAAACGCCAGCGTCCCGCGTTTCGGTTCCGGTGAGGCCAAGGGTATCATCAATGATTCGGTTCGCGGCGCTGATCTCTATATCCTTGTAGACGTATGCAATTACAGCCTTACGTATTCACTCTGCGGCCATACGAACCACATGTCACCGGATGACCATTTTCAGGATCTGAAGCGGATCATCGCAGCGGTAGGCGGAAAAGCCCGCCGTCTGAATGTCATCATGCCATTTCTTTATGAGAGCCGCCAGCACAAGCGCACCGGACGCGAATCTCTCGACTGTGCCCTGGCGCTTCAGGAACTGGTGAATATGGGGGTTGACAATATCATCACCTTTGACGCCCACGACCCGCGGGTGCAGAACGCGATCCCGCTTCACGGCTTCGAGACGGTTCAGCCGGTCTATCAGTTCATCAAAGGACTGTTCAAGGCTGCTCCCGACATTAAGATCGACCCCGACCACCTGATGATCATCAGCCCGGATGAGGGTGCTGCCAGCCGTGCCATTTATATGGCAAATATCCTTGGCGTTGATATGGGCATGTTCTATAAGAGACGCGATTACGCCCACGTCATAAACGGCCGTAATCCCATCGTCGCACATGAATTCCTCGGTTCGGATGTGAGCGGAAAAGACGTGGTGATCCTGGACGATATGATATCCTCAGGAGACAGCATGCTGGATGTGGCAAAGGAACTGAAAAAACGGAATGCCGGACGTATCTTTATCTGCTCCACCTTCGGCCTTTTCACTAATGGGATGGAGAAGTTTGACCAGGCCTATGAGCAGGGACTGTTCTATGCGATGCTGACGACCAACCTTGTATACCAGACGCCGGAGCTATTGCAGAAGCCGTACTATACCGGCTGCGACATGAGCAAATACATTGCTCTTCTCATTGATACGCTGAACCATGACGGATCTATCAGCGATCTGCTGAACCCGACAGACCGTATCAACCATTTCCTGAAAAAGCACAGAAATTAAAGCTGGCGTACCGGCTCCTTCAGCATCCTGATTTCTGCCGCATACCCGTCCAGTTCATTTGGCGTCTCAAGGCAGAAGGGCAGCTCGCACAGCAGGGGATGATGTACGATCCGGTACAGCGCTTCCAGGCCGATATGCCCTTCTCCGATCTTCTCATGGCGATCCCTGTGGCTGCAGAAAGGATTCTTCGTATCGTTGACATGAACTGCTTTCAACCGTTCCAGGCCGATGACCCGGTCAAACTCCTTCAGAACGCCCTCCAGATCTCCTGCAATATCGTATCCCGCGTCATATACGTGGCACGTATCAAGGCAGACGCCCATCTTCTCTTTCAGCTCCACACGCTCTATGACCGCAGCCAGCTCCTCAAAACGTCCCCCGATCTCAGAACCCTTCCCGGCCATCGTCTCCAGCAGGACCGTCGTATGCATATCCGGCGTCAGGATCCTGTTAAGCTGCTCCGCGATCAGCTCGATCCCACGCCCGGTTCCCTGCCCCACATGGCTGCCCGGATGGAAGTTGTAGAGGTTGCCTGGAAGATATTCCATGCGCCGCAGATCATCCTCCAGCGTCAGACCCGCGAACTCCCTCACCCGCTCATCCTTCGAGCAAGCATTCAGCGTATACGGAGCGTGGGCTACGATAACCCCGATCCCGTGCTCCTTCGCAAAATCCAGATATGCCCTGACATCCTCCTCATCAATCTCCTTCGCCTTGCTTCCCCGCGGGTTTCTTGTGAAAAACTGGAATGTATTCGCCCCGATAGAGACCGCTTCCTGCCCCATGTGAAGAAAACCCTTTGAGGAAGACAAATGACAACCTATTTTTAACATAATCGTTCTCCTGTTCTTTTGTATGATCTTCTCGTCCGGATCAGCCAGGCTGTGAAATTCTCTCCAGTATCTCCCGCTCCCGCTTCTGACACGTAAATAAAAGCACCTGCCGCCCGCTTTTTTTCAGCCAGCGCAGCGCCGCCTCAAGCCTGGCATCGTCATACATGGCAAAGGTTTCATCGAGAATGACCGGAAGCTGCCTTCCTTCACTGAGCAGTTCCCCGGCAGCCATGCGCAGTGCGAAATAGATCTGCTGCATCGTACCGCCGCTTACCTGGTGCAGCCCCAATACCCGGGATGGCGTATAAATGCGGACAGACGATGTATCATCCAGCAGGATACGGTCGTAAGCGCCGTCTGTCAGTTCACACAATATTTCCGATGCACGCCCGGCAAGTTTCCCGCCGGATTTCGCGTATATTCCGGACGACAGCTCGCAGATGCGGTCAATCGCCAGCGTCAGGGCCGCAATCTCCGTATCAATACCGTCCAGCCGGACATGGCTGTGGTACAGTTCCTCCAGCTCATCCTGGAGCTTTCCGTATATCTCTTCTCTGTTGCGGATCTCCTCCAGAAGATATTTATTCTGCGCGGCCGACTGAGGCGTTTCTTCCTCCGAACTGTCCTCTTCCCCGCTTCCAAAAAGAAAATAGACCGGAAGGATCAGGACAAGAAAGACTGCCCCGAACACTCCAAGAAAGATTTTCAGCTTCCATTCTGTCAGGAAAAAAGCGCAGGCCAGGGCTAATATTCCCGCAAGCAAGAGAAGTAATTCAAGAATTATTTTCCCTTTTCCGACAGAATTTTCTGTCCACTCATCCCCATCTTCCTCCGCATATCCGGCCGACCCTTCCTCTGCCGGCCGTGAATGCCTGCCCGGCTGCTTTCTGTCGTCAACCGCATCCCGCACAGGCCGGTCCGCACCATACTGCGCTTCCGACAGCCCTGCCTGCTTCCGCAATATCTCCAGCTCATTCCGGATCATTTCCGCGCTCGCCTGCTTTTTTTCGATACGATCCTCCATGAGCTCATCTTCTTTTTTCTTTTTCTGTTCAAACAGCTTCTTCTTTTTCCGGAGTCCCTGCAGCGCCCCGGACAGATCAAGCTGTGCATCCAGCGTACTGTTGCTGTTCACCATATAGCTTTGCAGCTCCTGGGCAAGCGCCTCATCTGTCTCCGCCTGTGCCTGAGGCACAAACACCGTATTGACAAAGGCCGTCTCACTGATGCCGCCCAGCAGCCAGGCCATCGCCCGATCCGGCTGGGCAAATTCCTGTCCACGGGTCTCACACGTGACCACCAGCGGACGCGCACTCCTGTCAAAACAGCGGTCGATCCGGTATACCTCACCATTTTCCTTCACTTTCATGCTTCCAAGGAACGCTCCCGGGCAATCCCACGGCTGGCGGATCTGGTATTCGTCTGTCTTTGCAGCCCGTCCCCGTCCTCTGTTCAGTCCAAAGAACATTGCCCGGACAAAGGAATGGATCGTCGTCTTTCCGGTCTCATTCCCGCCATATATAATATTGATCCCGGACTTCAAAGAAATCCTGTGATCTGCAAATTTTCCGTAATGCTTTAAATATAGCTCCTGTATCTCCATACTTCCCTCTCTGTCAGTCTGCATTCCTGCTAACTGACCTGATTGCTTAAGGCCATTTGCCTCTCTGACGACCGCTCCGTTTCTGTCAGCCATCTCTTTCTCTACCGGTCGGAATACAAAAGTGCCTCCAGCCCATACCGAAGCGCCTTTTCCTCCACCAGGCCCTGAGGATGATCACCAAAGCTCTCAATATAATTCCCGATCAGCTGCCCCCTGTACTGCTGCCGCAGTTCCTCCAGATGAAATGCCGGAACTGTTTTATCTGAAATCTCAAGGATCCGGCCGCATTTCATATATTCCCGGATATCCGGCGCCAGCCTCGGATGGCGCTGCCCTGTCAACGTGATCCGGTACATATGCTGCGTCCCGCGCTCCCTGAGCAAAGCCGCAATCTTTTCACGAATAGAATAAACGGTATCCGCCTCTGTCACTTCCACCTCTTCCTGCCGATATTCCCTGCTGCAGACCTCCGCGAAAGAAAGCTTAACCTTCTTTCTGTGAACATCTCCGATAATATATCCATGGGGTCCCAGGTCATTACAGTCGATCGGCTCCAGCGCCCCCGCGTACATCGCCAGATTGCGTATGTATACCTGGGGCTTGTGGATATGTCCCAGGGCAATATAATCAAACCCGGCTGTCTGAAGGCTGTCTTTGCTGATCGGGATATGCT
>CAYLPF010000074.1:0-6516 GCA_964385485.1 uncultured Lachnospiraceae bacterium
GGTTCTACCAAGAACGGTAGAGATTCCGAATCCAAAAGACTTGGAGCCAAGAGAGCAGACGGACAGTTTGTAAAAGCCGGCAATATTCTTTACAGACAGCGTGGGACAAAGATCCATCCGGGTCTGAATGTTGGCCGCGGCGGCGATGATACATTATTTGCTACTGCAGACGGCATTGTTCGATTTGAAAGAAAAGGAAGAGACAAGAAACAGGTTTCTGTACTTCCGGTAGCAGCAGAATAGTTTACGCAGGCTTCAAATCAGGATGTGGTTTGAAGCCTGTTTTCACGTAAGCAATGAGCTGTGCCATCCGCCTGAAAAATACAGACAGTGGAAATTAATTTCCAAATGGATGTGGTTTCTCAGCGGATGACAGGACAAATGCCGTGACCGTGATGAAATGAAGCGGAATCGGATCGCACGGCTCGGGTTATTTTAGAAAGAGGTGACACTTTGTTTGCAGACAGAGCGCGTATCATCATACGTTCCGGTAAGGGCGGAGACGGCCATGTCAGCTTCCGCCGGGAGCTTTATGTGCCGGACGGTGGCCCGGACGGCGGAGACGGCGGCAAGGGCGGGGATGTTATCTTTGAAGTGGACGAGGGGCTGAATACCCTGTATGATTTCCGTCACCGCAGGAAATTTTCAGCACAGGACGGCCAGGAAGGCGGCAAACGCAGATGCCACGGCTCAAACGGAGCTGATATCATACTGAAGGTTCCGGAGGGAACCGTGATCAAAGAAGCGCAGAGCGGGCAGGTCATTGCGGACATGTCCGGTGATAACAGAAGGCAGATCATCCTGAAGGGCGGCAGAGGCGGCAACGGCAATATGCATTATGCCACATCGACGATGCAGGCGCCGAAGTACGCGCAGCCGGGCCAGGAGGCCAAGGAGCTTGAGGTTTTCCTGGAGCTTAAAGTGATCGCTGATGTCGGTCTTGTCGGTTTTCCGAATGTCGGCAAATCAACGCTTTTATCCCGGGTAACGAACGCAAATCCAAAGATTGCCAATTATCATTTCACAACGCTGTCACCGAATCTCGGCGTTGTAGATCTGGAGGGCGGTGGATTTGTCATCGCAGACATTCCAGGCCTGATCGAGGGCGCTTCGGAAGGTGTCGGGCTCGGACACGAGTTCCTTCGCCATATCGAGCGGACGAGGGTCATGATCCATATCGTGGATGCCGCTTCTGTGGAAGGCAGGGATCCGGTGGAGGATATTCAGAAGATCAATGCGGAGCTGGCAGCCTACAATGAGGATCTGGCAAAGCGGCCCCAGGTAATTGCAGCAAATAAGATTGATGCGATATCCACGGAGGCTGAAGACCCGGTACAGAGGCTGAGGGACGTTTATGAACCGCAGGGGATTCCTGTGTTCGCGATATCAGCGGTGAGTGGCCAGGGGCTTAAGGCGCTGCTGTACCACGTTCAGAAAATGCTGAGTGAACTGCCGCAGGAGAGGATCATTTTTGAACAGGAATACGACCCTGAGGTACGTCTTGTGGGAGAAAACCTGCCATTTACTGTTGAGAAATCTCAGGAGGAAGAGAATACGTATATTGTAGAAGGCCCGCGTATTGAAAAAATGCTGGGTTACACGAATCTGGAGTCCGAAAAGGGTTTCCAGTTTTTCCAGAATTTCATGAAGGATCTGGGTATCCTGGAGCAACTGGAAGCTCTTGGCATCCAGGAAGGCGATACCGTTCGCATTTACGGCCTTCAGTTCGATTATTACAAGTAGAGAGGATAAAAAGAGTATGACAAGCAAACAGCGTGCTTATCTAAAGGGGCTGGCAATGACCATGGATCCGATCTTTCAGATAGGAAAATCCAGCCTGACCCCGGAAAATACTGCATCGATCGCGGAAGCACTGGAAGCCAGAGAACTGATCAAGATCAGTGTTCTCCAGAATTGCATGGATGACCCCCATGAGCTGGCACAGATCGTTGCGGAGCGTACCCACTCACAGGTGGTACAGGTCATCGGAAAAAAGATCATTCTTTATAAAGAAGGCAAGGATAATAAAAAGAAGATTGAATTGCCGAAAGCATCAAAAAAATAAGAGGAATGGAAATGAATTCTGATAGAAGACAGCGTGTTGGAATCATGGGCGGCACCTTTGACCCGATACACATCGGCCATCTGATTCTGGCGGAATGCGCATATGAGCAATTTGAACTGGATACTGTATTATTCCTTCCTTCCGGCAATCCTCCGCACAAGAAAAAACGCAGAGACGGCGCGTCGGACAGGGAACGGCTTGATATGGTTGCGCTCGCCATACAGGATAACCCGCATTTCATTCTGGATCCTGAGGAGATGCAGCGCAACGGTTTTACGTATACGTTTGAGACGCTGCGCCTTATGAAGGAAAAGCATCCGCAGACAGATTATTATTTTATCATTGGCGCAGATTCGCTTATGTCATTTGATACATGGAGAAACCCTGAAATGATCAGTCAGGATTGCATTTTGCTGGCTGCTGTCCGTGATCAGATGGAGGCGGAGCAGATGGAGCAGAAGATGAGAGAGCTGCATCGGAGATTTGGCGCCAGAATACATTTTCTGCATTCACCGAATGTTGGCATTTCTTCTACGCAGCTTCGTGATTTATATCGGAAGGGGCATTCTGTCCGGTATTATATTCCCGACCGGGTCATTGATTATATCCGTGAGAACGCGGTCTATTGATGATAAAAAAAGATAAGATACAAAAAGGCAAAGGATGATGGAGCATGGGGGACTACAACATTATTAAAATGCAGAAAAAGCTGAAAAAATATATTGATGAGATGCGTTTCTATCATACGATGGGCGTGATGTATACAGCGGCGTCACTGGCCATGCGTTATGGAGCCGACATGGAGAAAGCACAGGTGGCCGGACTGCTTCATGACTGCGCCAAGTGTATTCCGAATGCCAAGAAATTAAAGCTGTGTCATCAGAATCATATCCCTGTGTCCGATGTAGAGCGAAAATCTCCGTATTTACTGCATGCACGTCTCGGAGCTTATATCGCAAAGGAAAAGTACCATATCCAGGATCCGGAAATCCTGAGTGCGATCGAGTTTCACACAACAGGGAAAGCGGAAATGACGCTTCTGGAGAAAATTATTTTTATTGCCGATTATATTGAGCCAATGCGCTCAAAGGCAGCAAATCTTCCCGAAATCCGGGCAATGGCTTTTCAGGATATTGACCGCGCCATCTACATGACGATGCGCGATACAATCGAATACTTGCAGGAAGAAAAAACCTGTCTTGATAATCAGACAGTTGTAGCATATAATTACTATAAAAAGCTTGTAGAAAAAAAGGAGGCATAATAAATGGCAGATGCAAAAGCAAAAGAAATGACCCGTCTCGCGTATAACGCCCTGACAGACAAGAAGGCAGTTGATATCAGGATCATCAATATTGAGGAAGTATCCGTTCTGGCTGATTATTTTATTATAGCCTCCGGAACGAACCGCAATCAGGTACAGGCCCTGGCAGATAATGTGGAAGAGTCTCTGCATAAGGCCGGCTATCCGGTAAAGCAGACAGAGGGCTACCGCACGGCGAACTGGATATTGCAGGATTTTGGCGACATTATAGTACACATTTTTGATTCGGAGAACAGGCTGTTCTATGACCTGGAACGTATCTGGTGCGACGGCAGGGTAGTGAGCATTGACGAATTAGACTGATAACAGGAGAGAGAAAATGGCAGTAGATAAAACATTTTTAATCAGAAGTATACAGAAAAAGAAAGAGATGATCGTCGTATTCTGCGCATACACGAATATGCCATTTGTGGTGTGTGATCCGGAGACGTTTAATGATCAGGTCTGGATCTTTGACAATGAAAAGCTGCTTCAGGAGTTTGCGAAGCCATATACGGAAAAAAAGATCCTTTTGAAGGGAATCAAGTATCCGAATAAAAATTTTCTTGGATTTTTCTCAATGCTGTATACGATAGGTGTAAATGAGCTGGTGTTCGTAAATGAAGCCGGTAAGGAACTGATCGAGCTTGAACAGCTTGTCCGCAGGCCGGATTTTTCAAAGCTTCCGAAGGAACAGCAGCCGATCCAGAACACAGAGCTTCAGCTTACGGGACTGTATTTCATGCAGGAGGCGTCCCGTCCCGTCCCGAATGAAGAAAAAGAAGGACTGAAGGATCTGGAGGAAGAGTTTGCTGCCAATCTTGTCAAGAGCCGCTACATCGTTCCGATCGAATTGCTGGCGGGTCCGGAAAGCGACAATGAAAAACTCAGGAACCGCAAGTACAGGCTGCCTATCCTGAAAAATAAAAAAGAGGAGATCATGCAGCCGATATTTACAGATCCTACCGAGCTGGCCAAATTCAATAAGGATAACCGGTTCAAAGCTCTTGCCATACAATTTACAGACCTTTCCAAACTGCTTGTAAAGGACTCAAACGGCTTTATCCTGAATCCGGCCGGATACCACATTGCAGTGCCGAAAGCGCTGTTAGAGGGGCTTAAAATGCGCTTTGACGTAAAATAGGCAGGATATCCTACTGGAAAAAACGGAAGACGCCGAACACCTTTCCGAGAATCTGGCACTCGCTGACAATGATCGGCTCCATCAAGTCATTCTCCGGCTGAAGGCGATAGTGTCCATCCTCCTTGAAAAAAGTCTTGACCGTAGCGGAATCCTCCACAAGCGCGACGACGATATCGCCGTTGCGTGCAGTGGACTGCTGCTTGACGATCACACTGTCGCCATCCAGGATCCCTGCGTTGATCATGCTTTCTCCCTTTACCTTCAGGATAAAGCTCTGTTCATTCGGCATGTATTCCGCCGGGACAGGGTAGTAGCTGGAGATATTCTGCTCAGCCAGGATCGGCTGGCCTGCTGCAACGGTACCGACTACAGGTACGTTCACCATCTCACGGCGAAGCATCTGAAAGGAATCATCCAGGATCTCGATCGCCCGGGGCTTTGTGGGATCACGGCGGATATAGCCGTTCTTCTCTAAAGACTCAAGGTGTGAATGCACGGAGGATGTGGACTTCAACCCAACTGCCTGGCAGATCTCACGCACCGCCGGCGGGAAACCGCGCTCCAGGATCTCATTCTTTATATAAGTAAGGATCTCTTCCTGCTTTGCTGTGATCTTTCTATCGGACATAATAATTCCTCCTGTACATATATTTTTTTCAGTATATCACAGACTGTTTTAAAAAGCAAACAAATGTTTCCCTGATTCAGGGTTTTGTTAATAGGCGTTTTGTTAATAGCTATCACTTCTTAAGAATTGCTTAATAATTCCATTTGTTTTGTTTTCTTGTTTTACAAATAGGATAGTGCTATAATCTCGTTAAAGAGCGGCACAGCGTGACACAGGGACTGACGCTCAAAGAAAAGAGAAATCTCAGAAAGCGAGGAGAGTATATGAAAAGAAAGTTTTTAGCAGTGCTTACCAGTGCATTATGCCTGGCGGCTGCGATTCCTTCCGCATCCGTTTTTGCTGACGGGCAGAAGGTTCTGACACTTGGCGCGGATCTGGATGAGCAGCAGAGAAATGCCATACTGAATTATTTCGGTGTGAATGGCCAGAATATCCAGACGCTTATTATTACAAATCAGGACGAGAGAAATCACCTTGGCTCTTATGTGCCCCTGGAGCAGATTGGTACGAGAACGTACAGCTGCGCACTTGTCAGCCCGACGAACAGCGGCGGCATCCAGGTAAAGACAGCAAATCTTTCCTGGGTCACCAGCAATATGATCGCATCCACTCTTTCCACATCCGGCGTTGTGAACTGTGATGTTCTGGCAGCGGCACCCTTCGAGGTATCCGGTACAGGTGCCCTTACCGGTATCCTGATGGCGTATGAGTCAGCCATCGGCTCCACACTGGATACAGCAAAGAAGGAAGTAGCTACCCAGGAGCTGATCACAACGACTACGATTGCAAACAGCATCGGTCAGGTTGAAGCTACGGAAATCGTAAACGAAAGTAAGATGCAGGTCATCCAGGGAGATGTTGTCAGTGACAATGATATTGATATTATTATCAATGAAGTGGCTGATGAGGAAAATATTTCCCTGACGGATGAAGACAGAGAGCTCCTCCGGGATCTTCTTACCCAGATTGCACAGCAGGATTATGATTATGAGCAGATGAAGGAAACGCTGGAGAGAGTAGAAGCCAACATGGACGAGCTGGCTGCGAAGCAGGAAGCAGAAGAGAACAACGCTGCTGAAAATGCGGAGCAGGATGCGGCACAGCAGGCTGAGCAGACTGAGACACCGGAGACTGTCGCACCGGACAGCATCCTGAACCAGACGAATGAGGAGGCGCTTGGCACCGACGTGATCATTGATGCCACGGATACATCCACGATCACAACGCCGGAGACAACGGCTCCGCAGACAGAGACAACCGCCACGATCGACATTGTGAGTACAGATTCCTACAGTGAGACAGCTACAGAAGCGCCTGCTGAAAGCTCCGATGTAAATTCAGAGACACCTGCTGAAAGCACGGATATAAATGTGGAG
>CAYLPF010000075.1:0-4739 GCA_964385485.1 uncultured Lachnospiraceae bacterium
TAACAACAGTTCAGCCGGCCAGGGCGAGAAGCCCGGCAATGAATCAAAAAGCTGCTGCATATGAATAAGAATAACTTCCTATGCATCCTGCAGCAGCCATTTGCTTTTCTTTTATATTATTGGGGTTACTGTCGATATTGCTGTGCTTCCCGGCCGTAAATTCCAATCCGGGTCGCATTCGGATCGATCCACAGGCCGGCTTACTGGACTTCGGTAAGGTACTGTGTCATGATATATCCCTCAATCGTCGAACCGTTCAGCGTATATTGGATCTTTGACCAGCCTGTATCAAGGTTCTCAAGCACTTCCACGCTCGTTCCCGCATAAAGCACCCCATAAAGCGTACCGTCCGCCGAGGCCGTACCGCGAACGTTCACCTCTGTGGTCGTCTGCATGGTTCCTGTCGTAGTGCCGACAACCGGTACGTCATCACCATCGTCGGTCCCATCATCGCCCTGCGTACTGTCTGATGTATCTTCCTCATCAAAAAGTGCTTTCAGATCCGCGTCAGATGCAAGCGCATCGTCAAACTTATTATTTACATCATCCAGCAAAGCCTGGACATCACTGTCAGCCCTCACTTCTTCAATGTACGCAGCCTGCTCCGGATGGCTGTCAGTATCTGATATGATAAGATCTCCATCACTGTTCGTAACAAGATAGATATCCCGCAGGCCCGGCGCAAGTGTATTGGCTCCGTTCAGCTTCGCATCAAAATAGAAATACACGACATAGGAACCGTCTGTCAGGCCCGGCTTCGAATACGTCATAATATTGTTATAGGACTCTACAAGCGTATCCTCCTGTTCAATGGCCGTCCGGATATCGTCCGTAAACGTCTCAAACATAGAAGCGATGGTGTCAAAATCCTTATTTGTCCTTGCCGTACAATAGTTTGTCACAAACTCCAGAATATCCGTCTGATTGCGGACAAGCTGACTGTCCTCGCTCTCCTCTGAAGATGCTTCCGTCACCCCCTCTGTCACCTGCTGTGTCTCCGTCTGCTTCTTCGGCGAGCCAAGGCCGGTAATGAGACGAACTGCGAAAAATGCGATCACAAGAAGCAGGATGCCTGCAAGTCCGAGTAAAATATATCGTAAATTATCGGAAAGCCACTCTCTGAAATTATCCAACATCTGTTATCCCCCTACTGTTTTATTCATTGAATATAAAATGAGATAAAATGTTACAAATTTAAAGATTATTTTAGCATATTTATACAAATCTGTAAAGTAGCCGTTTCTTAAAGAAATCCTAACTTTTGCGCAGAGCATAACAGTTCAGTCGGCCGGGAGGAGATAATTGTAAGGTACGAAAAGGAACCTCCACCGGAGCTTCCTTTCGCATGCATGGCAACAAAAAAAGGAATCCTTAACAGATTCCTCCGCTTTTTTCAACGCACCTGAAGGGATTCGAACCCCTGACACGTGGTACCGGAAACCACTGCTCTATCCCCTGAGCTACAGGTGCAATTCAAATTGCTCAATTATACTAGCACACTTTCAAAAAAATGTAAAGTGCGATTTTTGTATACAGCTCAGCCGGCCAGGGCAAGAAGATTGCAGGGCTGGCTGAACTGATTAATCGTTCACAGTTCAGCCAGCGGATCAGGCAATCATGATAAACGCCCGTATATTTTACCGGACTTACGCTCTATCCTTCGTCTCCGGGTAAATACAAGGCCGCCGCATAAAACGGCTGTCATAGCCATGCCGAGATACCCGTATTTCCAGCCGCCCGCTGCTCCGGTCACCGGAAGCTTAAAGGTATACTCATTTGTGATCTCATATGTACATTCAAAGAAATAGTATTTTTCATCATAGCCGGAATTGAGCTTTGCCCTGCTCAGATCCACATTATCATGCTCCTTTATCTCACTTTCTGACATTGCAATCGGCAGAGAGATCAGGAGCGGCTCTTTTAACAGTGTATGTCCTGCCACGGTTGAAACTTCCGTAAGCTGATAGTCGCCCAGATCCAGGTTCTCAAATACTGCTTCACCCCGTGCATCCGTCGTAACCTGTACCGTTTCACCTTCTTTTAAAAGAAATCTGTCCGGACGCGCCATGTCCGTGGACTGCTCGGATGCTTTCAGGAATTTCAGTTCAAATGAGACGCCCGGCAAAGCAGTTTTTCCGTCGTTGTCAAATTTGTAAAGCGTTATCTTTCCCGGAACCAGGTCATTGTACACAGTTTTCAGCTCCAGTTCCTTTCCATGCGTATCCCACTCATAAACTGTATCATCAATTGTATACCAGGCTGGCGCCTTAACCTCCTGAATAGTAAGATATCCCTTTGGTATGACGGTATGTCCATTCCAGACGTAAAATGCATCGCCGCCTGCTTTATGGGCTTCATCTAAATATACTTCCCCGTTCGCATCTGATTCAAGCACCCACGTCTTCATCAGTTTTCCGGTGTCCGCTTTATCCGAGTCATAATAACGCGCCTCAAACTGTACTCCCGCAATTTTATTGCCTTTTTCGCTCAGCTTTTCAATTACAGCATTAACATCCGCAAATTCCGGTTCATCCGAGACCTCCACTGTCACTGTTTTTCCGCTGTCCGCCGGATAGGAGACAGTAAATGGAACGGGGTTCGGATTCAGGCAATGGCCGGCCGGAGCTTTGTCTTCCCGTACATAATAAGTAACGCTGGCAGAGCCACCGGCTCCCGGTAAAGGAAGCGTAAACTCATTTGACATTCCCTGTTCGTCTGTTTTCAAAACAGCCAGCTTATTTGTGCATTCTCTGTTCGTATAAACGCCAAACTCCGCATTTGCTCTGCTATAACCGCTCAGGTTCAGTATTTCGTCACCCGCGTTTGAAATCTTCCGAACATTTACCTTTACCGGTACAGGCGTATCAGAAGATATAACATTTGTTGTCTTTGATGCCTCAACCGTTACAGTATATGCTGCAGTGTCAATGCTGTAATGTGCAGGAGCCGTAATTTCCCTGACGGTATATGATCCCGGGACAAGCGTACCGGAAACTGCCTTTCCATTTACGATGGTAAGTGATGATACAAGAGTCCCGGCAGAATCGTAAATGCCGTATTTCGCCCCATCCATGCTGTAGCCCCCTGTCGGCACAGTTGTCCCTGTGTTGGAATCGTGTTTCTCCACTTCTATATAACCGTATACCGGCCAGCTTACTGAAAGCTTCAGAGTTTTATCTCCTGAAAAATAGACAAATCCCATATCCTGTGCGTCTCCGCTAAAGGATTTTCTATATGCGCTGAAATCCCTGGCTACTGCACAGGTCAGCGTATATTCTGTCTTTGACGCCGGTGACACCGCAGTTTCAAAGTGAAAGATATTGCCTCCGGCAAGCTTTGCTGTCCCTGAAAGCGTAACACTTCCCGTACTGTCATTTACAAGAGATATCCCTGCAGGAAGCGTGATCTTTCCCGTGTTCCCTGAAAATGTATGGTACGTGACCGGCTGCGAGACATATACATTTCTGGCCGCATCATAATATGCAGACACTGACGCCGGACTCAGGCTTGCCGTCGCATCATTTATACCCGGCATATTTTTAATGTGTCCGGCCAGCGTCTTTACAAGCTGCACCCCCGCAGAATTCAAAACCCCGGGTCCTTCAGGATGAGCATTCCATTTCGACTCATCCCCGCCAAGATAAAAGTATGCGGCAACGTAATGCGTCATGGCATAATAGTGATTTCCCGTCGAGCAGCCTGCCTCCGTCATGATCGTTTTGAGATTTACACCATTTACATCCTTTCCCCAGGCAGGCCCGCCATAAAGATAATATAAAACCTTTGCAATATTATTATTTGCACCCAGCTGTGTTGCGCTGCTGATGCTGAACTCTGTATCATGCGTTGGCGCCCCCTTTAATGGTTCCAGACAGTATGCCCACTTTTCTTCACTGCCAAATATTACTTTTCTCTTGTGCGTCGATGCTCTTCCTTGCCTGAGCGCTTCAGGCGCCCAGGCCGGCTTGCCGTCCTGGATCACAAAGCTGGTGGGAGCTGCCGCAATCAGGGAATCCGACGAAGAATCGTCTTCCTCTTCTGTCTGCGTACTTTCTTCCGGTATCCCCAGAGCCTCCGCGAAAATCACTCCCTGGCCAAGGACTTCGTAAATGTTTTCCGTACCGTTGGCTGATATATATCCGGTGAATTTTGCCGAAGCCTCTGAAGTTGAATGCGCCGCAACGTAATAATCCACCGTTGCCCCATAATTGGAATTGTTTCGTCTTGCACCTGTCTCATCACATGCGCCAATGATCCATGCTTCCCCCACACTGCCCGGCATATAGCCCGAAGCATCCGCGCCGTCGTTTCCCGCCGCACCCACCACATCAATTCCTTCAGATACAGCTTTCTGAATTTCCGATCGGAGCACATCATTTGCTGTCCCGGCTTTCGCATACATGGAAAGGTTTATGATGGAAACCTTCTGTTCAATGGCATATTCAATTGCCGCAACAACGGAGGATACCGTTCCCCTGCCATCATTTCCCAATGCACGGACAGAAAGAATTCCTGCTGACGGATTCTGGGAAAGAATAGCAGCCACCATCTCATTTCCGTGCCCGTTTCCCTCCAGCGTATCATCAATCAACGAGACCCGGCCAATAATATTTTCGCCTTCACTCACCCCGGTATCAATCAGCGCAATGGGTCTGTCCGCTGTCCCTACTGCGGGAAAATCCTGTTCTTCCGCAAGAACTGTGATCGGATTTTTCTCCTCCGCCGCCGTTTCGCCGTCC
>CAYLPF010000075.1:4839-6485 GCA_964385485.1 uncultured Lachnospiraceae bacterium
CAGATTTTCTGCTGCTGTTGACAGAACAGTATCCGGTTCCACCGCCTCTGCATATTGTAAGTAATACATATATGCATTCATCGCCTGCTGCACAGAACCATACTGGAGCAGATAAATATTGCCATAATCCGCCGCTATGTGCTCCGGATCAATAACGATCTCCGGTACGGAAGCCAAAACGATCAGACGCATAGAAGAAAAATCGGATGCATTTAATTGTTCTGTTCCCTCGGCCTGCTCCAGAAAATGTTCTGTCTCTGTTTCAGTTTCTATTTCTGTCTCAGTCTCTGTTTCAGTTTCTGTTTCCTCATCATTTCCTCCCTCTGTTGTTTTTTCTTCATCTTCTGCAGATTCCCAGCTTAAATATACCTCTTCGAAATATCTCTCTGCCGTCCCTTCAAAAACGACCGGAACCACGACGATCCTTTGGTCTGTATCTGCACATACTGATATCTCAAAGTCTGTCTCCGTCTGTGCCGGGAGTTCTGTCTGCAGATACCATAATGACAGGATATCCTCCTCCTTATCCTGCATTTGATAAATACAGCCTTCCAAAAGTCCTCCGTCCGGGGTTTTATATTCTATCGGTACAATACCCCCGTCCCCGGCATTTTCAATTCTGATATCACTGCATGGCTCTGTCAGTAACTCCTTCCAGGCTTCTTTTCTGTCAGGCAGCATTCCATCAAATATCCAGAAGCAAAGCTTCAGTTCCGCATCTTCTTCACGCCGGTTAAAAGCATGTATCTGCAATTCTGCAATTTCACCGTTCTTCTGCAGTTTTTCTTTATCCAAATCATCGGAGTCCTTTATCCTGACAATTGCTCCCAGTTCATCCTCCGAAACAGAATCATCCTCTGTACTTTCCGCTTCTGCCGCAATAGTTGTTTCACCCCTGCTTTCTGCTTCCTCAGAATCGTCTTTTAAATTTCCTGTTTCGCTTTGGGACGGGCCAGAATCAGCGCTTTCTTCTCCGGTTTCGTTAAGTTCTTCACCTGTGCTTTCTGTCTTTTCAGTAAGACTGCTGCCAGTATTCTCCTCTGCCGTTTCACTGAGATCGCCCTCCGCAGCTTCGCCGGAGCTTCCTTCCGATCCTTCTCCCGGGTTTTCGCCAATGCCATCCTCCATGTCTTCTCCTGCATTTTCACCGGAACTGTCCTCTATGCTTTCTCCTGCTTTTTCGCCGGTGTCTTCATCCTGGCTTTTCACTGTTTCCCCGCAGGAACTGTCCTCCTGGCTTTCTTCCGTTTTTTCACCGCTTCCGGAGCCGTCCTCCCGGCTTTCCTCTTCTTCTGCGGCAGGATTATCTCCTGGATCCATTTTTTCCTCTGCCCCTGCTCCGGTGGAAATGACCTGTGTTTCCGCTTCGGAGCTTTCAGATGGAATCATATCCATTTCCGTCGCATTCACATCAGAATTTCCTCCTGAAAGAACAGATGATGTCAATATGATTGCTGCCAATGCGGCAGATATCCTCTTTCTTGTACTGCATTTCATTTAATATCCGTCACCTTCCTGTCTATTTTACATATATCCCTTTAAACTTCACAGCTCTTACCCTTTTTATCCTTCACAGCGTTCGTCTCTCTTCTTATTCCGATTGCACCTGACACCCCGCATTCCGGCATCGCAAAGTTTCACAGAAA
>CAYLPF010000076.1:0-6458 GCA_964385485.1 uncultured Lachnospiraceae bacterium
GATACAGAGCGTAGCTCTGGAATACCATTGCGATATCTCTGTCCTTCGGCTCTACATCGTTCACCACTCTGTCACCGATCTTCAGCTCGCCGCTGGTGATCTCCTCAAGGCCTGCGATCATACGGAGCGTTGTAGATTTACCGCATCCGGACGGTCCTACAAAGATGATGAACTCCTTATCCTTGATCTCGAGGTTGAAATCCTTAACAGCCTCAAATCCATTCGGATAAGTCTTGTTGATATGAGATAATGATAAACTTGCCATTTCAAAATCCTCCCTGACTTGTTTTTATTTATACATACCGTCCGCATTCGCGTCGGCAACTTTAATGAATCCAGTATACTGGAATTTCTTTTTTTTGGCCATACCACAACTATACAAAGTTTCTTTATTCTGCTTGTGACTTCTGCTTATCATGTTTCCTCACCATTTTGGCGGACAGCACTTTGACGAATTTTTTTATTTTTCTTATACAATTTGACGAACGCTTGTATTTTACACCTCGATTGTGTATACTGTACGGGTAACTGCCGCCGTTCCGTTCCCAAATGGCGGCTGTCCGGTTACTGTTCAGGCCAGAGGTGCATACCTGCTGCGCGGTTCGCGGACACGCAATACAGACGACGCAAAGTGAACAGTAACGCCATCTAAAGCACAGACAGGATTTTGGCTATGAATTATATCGTTTTGGATTTGGAATGGAACCAGTGCCCATCAGGAAAGGCCAGGGAGATCGCCCATCTTCCGTTTGAAATTATTGAAATCGGCGCTGTCAGGCTTGATGAAAACCATGTGCCCTCCGGCCGTTTTCACGAAATTGTGAAGCCTCAGGTCTATACCTCCCTTCACTTCCGCACGAAAGAAATCGTCACCGTACGCGACGATGATCTGCGGCAGGCCAGGGGGTTCCTTGAGGTAGCCTCTGATTTTTTTGCATGGTGCGGAAAAAATCCACATTTCTGTACATGGGGACCGGCTGATCTGACAGAGTTGCAGCGCAATCTTGCATTCCACAAAATTGCCTCCCCGTTCCCGTTTCCTCTTATTTATTATGATATCCAGAAAATATTCAGCATTGTCTATGAGGACCGCAGGACACGCCGTTCTCTTGAATACGCTGTTGATTATCTGAAGCTTCCAAAAGAAGTTTCCTTTCACAGCGCGCTCAGCGACGCATGGTATACTTCTCTTGTCATGCAGAGAATTGGAGACCGGGATATCTTTAAAAACTCTTCTGTCGACTATTACCGTACGCCGGACAACCGACGCCAGGAGATCCGCTTGCGTTACAGCACATATACAAAGTTTATTTCAAAGCCTTTTGAATCCAGGAACCAGGCAATGAAAGACCGCGTAATTACATCCACAATCTGTTACGAATGCGGCAAACCTGCTCCTAAGAAGCTGCGCTGGTTCCCACTGGGCAGCCACAATTACTGCTGCCTCGCCCGCTGCTCTGAACACGGTTATCTGAAGGGTAAAATACGCCTGAGAAAGCGTGAGGACGGCAAAACATTTGCCATTAAGACATTACGTCTCGTATCAGACGAAGAAGCCGCACAGATTGCAGAAAAAAAAGAACTCCAGAAAATCAGGCAGAAGCTGCACAGATCTGCGGAGGAAAACGGAACATTGCAATCCGGCCAGGGGTGAAGCATTTCATTCCCCGCAGCGCCGGCAGCATATCACGCACATTGTGTGGATGCGCACTACTGTGTACGCTATTATACGAAGCCCGCAAATACCACGCGAAGCTGTCATATGTCGGAAACGACCGCGCCAACGCTTCGTTCCGCGCCGACGCCGGACATCCTCCGGATGTCCGGCGCCGACGCGGAAATGTGCGCAGCACATTTCTGTTTTATTTTGTCCTCTTGAAATTAGCTACAAGATCCTCCATCTCTGTCAGGAGGCAATCTACTTTGCCGAAATAAGCATCGTTATTGAGCGGATTATCCATCTCCCCGCCGATCTCTGTCAGTACTTTCTTGAGCTCCTCTATACGCTTTTTGCCATTTCCGTTCTTGTAGAGTATGTAGCGGCTGCGCTCATTCTCTTCCGGAGTCATTTTGCGCAGATATACCTCAACATTCGGCTTCTCACCAATGTAACGATAGGTAATCGACGGTGAAGCATGATTCAGAAGGTTCTGGAGATAATAGATATCCCCCGTGGACTTGTAATAGCGCCACGCAAACGTCTTGCGCATCGTCTGTGCCCCGATAGAAGCAAGCCCCATGCTCTTCCCTGCGCTCTTAAGCGCACGGTATGCCTGCTCTCTTGAAAGCGGCGACGGGGAACTGGCATGTCCAAGAATCAGATACGCCTCCGGATCCTTGCCCTCTGTATATTCCTCGATAATCTTTTTGAGCTCAGGCGGAATCAGGAACGTCCTCCTGATATTCTTTGTGCCAATATTGGCCTCGATACTGTCCTTCCCCCTGATATCTTTATTTTTAAATTTCAGGATCTCCTGAAGCTGGAGCCCTGTCCCCACGCCGATTTCAAACATAATATAATACTTATCATCCATCTCGCGCAGTCTCTGCTTAAATTTCTCCAGTGTCTCTTCATCTTTGATTGGCGCAACCCAGTTCATACTTTATCCATCCCTTCTTTATCATTAACTATTTATACCCTCATGCTCATCTGGAAGACAGCCTTTCCTGCCGTTCCTTTTCCAATTCCTCGAGAAGCTTTTCCGTCTCGTGGGCCTTTTCTTCCATCTGACGGGCCTCTTCGGCAGCCCTCTCTGCCTCCGCCCTGGCAAGCTCCTCCTGCTCCTTGCGCATTCGTTCCTGCTCCATAACTGCCCGAAGCTCCGCTTCGATCTCGGCGGCCGTCATCTGCTCAATCTCTGCCTCCTTCTGCTTCAATTCCGCCTCTTCAAGTCTCCTGCGTCTGCGTATCCTGGCATCAGCTGTGCATCGAAAGATCAACAGCACGATGAACACGATCAGAATGGCCAGCAAGACGAATCCTGCCGCCAGTACAGTCAGCAGATGTCCCCTTGCATACTCGCTGACTATCCGGAAACCCTCGGTAAAAATCCCATTTGCCTGGGTCAATACCTGATCCAGGTTCTGAATCTGAATGTTATCGCTTGCTGAAACCTGATCTGCCCCCGGCAGCACCTCCACATCGCGTTCGTACACCATCTGTGCCGGGGCATAAATGGTACTGTACGCCCCTCCTGCGCTGCCTACCGGGTAACCGCTGTATTCATAGGAGAATTCCCTGTAATTCCCCTCACTCTGCACCTCGCTGAAGGTAAGCTCCGAAGCCTGCGCCGTCGTCGGAAGAGTGTATTCAACATACAGATCCTCAAACGGATGCCGCTGCCAGGCCGGTGAAAGGAACTTGGAAATCTCTCCCGGATACCCGAACCCCATTATATCATAAAATGTGCGCTCCGTGCTTTTTTTCTCGAATTTCACAGTTTGGAAATTTGAAAACGCATACTCAAGAATCTGTATCGATTCATCATATGCCTTGCCGGCGCCATTGACCCGCAAAACAACTGATACAAGCCGCATCCCATCTTTCTCGCCAAAGGTCACAAGCGTATTCAGGCAATCCTCTGTATAACCGTTCTTGCCGCCTGTGCACCAGTCCCGGTAATACTCCTCATCGCTCTGCAGCATCTTGTGATGATTCAGGAACGAACGCTCTTCAGCAAGGTTCGTCTCCGGAATCGTGTACTCTGTAGTCCCCGCGATCTCACGGAAAGCCGGGTTCTTGTAAGCCTCCTGCGCGATCAGCGCCATATCATAAGCACACGTATAATGATCCTCGGAATACAGCCCGTGTGGATTTGAAAAATGCGTGTTCACACAGCCGATCTGCGCCGCTCTCTCATTCATCATATCGGCAAATCCGCTCAGACTCCCGCCGATATATTCGGCGACACCGTTTGAAATGTCATTCGCCGAGGCGAGCATGATGCCGTACGCACAGTCGCGCAGCGTCATCTTTTCACCCGGCTGGATACCGAGATGAGAACTCCCCTCCTCCAGATCATACACAACGCCGGAAAAGGTGATTGTATCGTCGAGATCACAATTCTCCAGCAGAAGGAGCGTCGTCATAATCTTCGTGATACTCGCGGGATACATCTTCTCCTTCGCCTGCTTGCTGTAGAGAAAAGCCCCCGTATCAAGATCCATGACAACCGCGCCGGCTGATTCTATAGCCGGGCCTTGCGGCCAGCCCTCGATCTCATTCGACTCAATCGGATAATAATAAGAATCCGGAATCTCTTCCTCCGTCTCCTGCTCCTCCATCTCTTCTTCCGCTGACAGCATCGGGAAAGGCGCCAAGACGAACAGACAGAACACCAAAAATCCTGCTATCGCAGCCTTCCAGTCTTTCATTCCGCTTCTCCTTGTATTCTATTTTGTTTCAATCCGCGCCCGGCAACCCAGCCGGATGCACATATTCTGATTATGCCACAGAATACTAAATATTAGTATAGGGGATACTCCCAAAAAATGCAAGACAAGATATTGAAATATTAAAACTATTTCTTTTTTTGGCAAAATTTTGTAACGGCCCGGCCGAACGGGCGGGAATCAACCGGACAGGATCGGGCCATCGACCCTATCCGCCTGCGCCAGGGCGGCAGCGGCTCCGCCGCTGAAAGTTCCTTGCCGCTCCGTGCGCATAAGAAAGATCCGGCTTGCGCCGGATCTTTCTTATATTGCCCTGTTGTTTATTTGTTTCTGTTCACGCATCCCTGGCCAGCCATACGAAATACTCTTCTGGTACGCGCGGGTATTTCCTCCTGCCCTACCGTTTCATGCTGCGCACTTCTTTCAGATAATTATACACAGTGAAGTTGGTCACGCCCAGGCGCTCGGCCACGTATTCCACGGCGCCCTTCACATCAAAGATGCCCTTGTTCTCCAGGCTCTCCACGACCTCAAGCTTGTCCTCCTTCTGCATATAGGCTACCGGCTTCTGCACCGTCTCCAGCTCACTGCGCACCATGCTCTCCACGACCTCGTTGATATCATGGGAGAAGAGCTCCTGCGGCTCGCTGTCCTCGGTGGTGTTTTCATGGAAGGAGCACAGATCCTGCATCATTTTGGAGGCCACAATATAGTCCGTCAGATCCTGGTTGATGCACAGGCTTCCAATGATATGATGCTCATCATCCCGGATAAAGATCGTAGAAGATCTCAGAATACGTCCGTCCGGGAGCACGCTGCGGTAATTGATGCTGTCAGGCGCATCGTCCCCGTACTTCTTCAGCAGGTGAATCAGATAGTTGGTCGCCGGGCCGCCGATCTGCCGTTGGGTGACATCCCCCTTGATTGCAACAATAGAACTCTCCATATGGCTTAAATCATGCAGAATCACTTCATAACGCCGTCCCAGCATTTTAGACAGCCCGTCCACCGTCTGAAGCACTGCCTCTAAATTCGGGTGTAGCTTTCTCTCTTCCATTCTGTATTTCCCTGCTCCATCAGATTTTTTTCGGCCATCAGCATGGCAATACCCTGCTCCAGCCGGTCCAGCCCTTCCACGAGGATCGCATGGCTCGTAGCAAAGCAGATACGGATATATCCCTCTGAGCCCTCCCCGAAGAATTTTTCTCCGCCTGATACTACAGCCAGCTTTACCTTTTCCTTCATATATTCGGTAAATTCCTCACTCTTCATGCCGAATGCGCGGATATCGACAAACAGCAGGTAGGTCGCATGCGGCGCATATGCCCTGATAAGCGGCATCTGGTTCAGGCGCTCTACCGCGTAATCCCGGTTCTTTTTCAGATGGACCAGGAATTCGTCTACCCAGTAATAGCATTGATCCATACAAGCCTTGCCTGCTATCTGGGAGATAGAGGCAATCCCGCCCGCCGTGCTCATGACATCGGAATGCTCCACCACCCGCCCGAACAGCTCCGGGTCCGTCGTGTAGATGCAGCCTGCGCGCAGCCCCGCGATGCCGAAACTCTTCGAAAATCCGAATACAGACAGGACGCGGCGGCAGCGCTCATTTCCGAGCGAATAGATACTCCGGAACCGCTCCTCCGGGAATACGATGTCTGACCAGATCTCGTCGTTCATAATGTACAGGCCGTATTTCTCACACAGCGCCATGATCCGCTCCAGATCCTCCTGGCGGTACAGTACCCCGTAAGGATTGTGCGGATTGCACAGCCCGATCATGCGCGTCTTCGGCGTGATATAACGCTCCAGCTCCGCCAGGTCGATATAACCATCCTTCAGCTTAGCCGGGAACAGTACAACCTTTCCTCCCGCCGCCAGGCAGGACTCACGGAACAGATAATCCACCGGGTCAAAGACAATCATCTCGTCTCCCGGCTGCAGCACCGACTCCGCGATCACATACATACCCCTCGCCGCACTGTCAATCGGCAGGATCAGCTTCGGATCAATCTCCTCGCCCTTCCTTGCCTTCAACCCCCTGGAAATGCTCTCCGCGAATTCCG
>CAYLPF010000077.1:0-6446 GCA_964385485.1 uncultured Lachnospiraceae bacterium
TAATATCTGATCATTACAGATTCAGGTGATCGTCCTGATGCCGCGCCAGAAGCTCAAAATGCGCCTTCAATCTCTGATGCTTCGGAAGCTGAAGCTGTGGATCCTCTTTCAGGATCTTATTTACCGCTTCGTTCGCCTGCTGAAGAATCGCAGCATCCGTGTATATATCCGCCAGCGTAAAGTCCAGCATACCGCTCTGACGTACGCCGAACAGATCTCCGGGCCCCCGAAGCTGCATATCCCGGTTGGCGATCTCAAAGCCATCGTTTGACTTGCACAAAATGTCAAGCCTCTCTTTGATCTGCTCTCCCTCCATACCATACAAAAAAATACAGTACGACTGGGCGCTTCCTCTTCCCACCCGGCCACGGAGCTGGTGGAGCTGTGCCAGCCCGAATCGCTCCGCGTTTTCAATCATCATCACTGTCGCATTTGGTACATTCACCCCTACCTCCACTACGGTAGTGGAGACAAGCACCTGTATCTCATTTAAGAGAAAACGGTTCATGATCTCATTTTTCATGGACGGCTTCATTTTGCCGTGAAGGTATTCCACAGAAACATCAGGCGGCAGCTCACGGCGAAGGATCTCCGTGTACTCCACGACATTTTCAGCCTCCACGGCTTCGCTCTCCTCCACCATAGGGCAGATCACATACGCCTGATGTCCTTCCGCCACCTGCCTGCGGATAAATTCATACGCCTTTTTGCGGTATCCGGTATTCACCACACAGTTTTTGATCGGAAGACGGTTTGACGGCATCTCGTCGATCACGGAAATGTCAAGATCCCCGTAAAGGATCACCGCCAGAGTCCGCGGTATCGGCGTGGCGCTCATAACGATCGTGTGCGGCGTCTCACCCTTTTGGGAAAGCATCTCCCTCTGCCGGACGCCGAAGCGGTGCTGCTCATCCGTGATCACAAGGGCAAGGCTGTGGTAAACCACCTTTTCCTGAATCAGGGCATGTGTGCCGACGATGATAGAAGCTTCCCCGCTGGCTATCTTTTCGTATGCTTCTCTTTTCTGCTTCGCCGTCATGGAGCCCGTCAGGAGCACTGTCACGAAGGGAAATCCATTCTGCCTGATCAGTTCACAGATGGAATCGTAATGCTGTCTTGCCAGTACCTCCGTAGGAACCATCAGCGCCCCCTGATACCCGTTTTCAGCCACCATGACAAGCGCAAGGACCGAGACGATCGTCTTGCCGGAGCCCACATCTCCCTGTATCAGCCTTGCCATGACGGAGTGTCCCTGAAGCTCCTCCTCTATCGACCTCCATACTCTCATCTGTGCGCCTGTCAGCGTATAAGGCAGATGCCCGATAAGCTGTGCAGGACATTTACCCGGCTGAATATGAAAATGGTTCTCGGATTTCTCACGGACAGACTTCAGGCTTCGAAGCTGCAGGATGAAAAAAAAGAATTCATCAAAAACAAGCCGCTTTCTGGCAAGCAGCATCGCATGCTGGTCCTTCGGGAAATGGATCTGCTCGATGGAAAAATTGTACTCTGCCAACTGGTACATGACACGGCATTCCTCCGGCAGATAATCCTGAAGCAGGGATTTCTGCGCAAGGACCTGACGCACTGCCTTCTGCACCATCTGGCCGGTCAGCCCCTTGACCAGAGAATATACAGGCCGCATCGTACCGCAGAGCCCATTGTACTGTTCCACCTGAAAAACAGCCGGCTGCTCCATGAGCAGCCGCTGACCCTTTGCTTTTATCCTGCCCCGGAAGACATACGTGGCTCCGGAACGTATCTGATTTTTTAAAAAAGGCATATTGAACCATGTCACCGCCAGCGAATCGCTTCCATCGCTGCACAGCACTGTCGAGATGGAAAGCCCCCTTATATAGCGGGTTGCAAGTGGTGATAACGGCTGCGCCGCGACAGCCGCAACCTCACCCTCCTGCAGGCTGCTTATCCGCTTCGGCGCTTCAAAGCATTCATAATTTCTCGGATAATGCGTGATCAGATCGCGCAGGTTCTCTATGCCAGCCTTCCGGAAGGTCTGTCTTGTTTTCTCCCCGATCCCCTTCAGGGAATCAAGGGGAGATTCCAAATCAATACCCACTCAGGCACCTCCAATATCATAATATGGCGACCATATATGCTTGTTATTCAGCAGAAATAATATAATAGTAGATAGGCTGTCCGCCAAAATTCAGCTCAATATCACAGTCGCCGTACTGTTCTTCAATCTTGTCCCTCAGTATGGCAGCCTCATCTTCCCTGATATCTTCACCGTAATAGATACTGATAAGCTCCGTCTCATCATCCACCATCATGGATACTGTCTCCAAAGCCACTCTGTCAATATCCTTTCCCACCGCAAGGATGGCATGATCGCCGACGCCCATGATATCCCCGGCCTTGATCGTCTTGTCATCAATATGCGTGTCCCTTACTGCGTACGTAAGCTGTCCGGTCTTCACCCTGGCAATCTCTTCCTCCATCACAGCGGCATTCTCCTCCGGGGATTTTTCCGGGACATAATTGATGACTGCCGTAATTCCCTGAGGAATCGTCTTTGTAGGAATGACGATGATATTCTTATCCTCCGTCAGATCCTTCGCCTGGTTCGCTGCAAGAATGATATTCTTGTTGTTCGGGAAAATAAAGATATTTTTTGCGTTTACCTGCTCAATAGCGTTCAGCATGTCCTCCGTGCTCGGATTCATGGTCTGTCCGCCCTCGATCAGGTGATCTACGCCGAGATCGCGGAAAATATCGGCAATCCCGTCACCGATGGACACGGAAATAAAACCGACTTCCTTTAATTCCACCTGCGGCTTCTGCTGCTCTGCCTCCGCCTGTGCCTTTGCGGCCGCCTGCCTTTCAGCCTCCTTGATCACCTTCTCATTGTGCTCTTCCCGCATGTTGTCGATCTTCATTCTGGTCAGTGAGCCGTAGGTAAGGGCCCGCGAAATGGCAAGTCCCGGATCATTCGTATGCACATGCACCTTCACGATATCATCGTCAGACACCACCACGATAGAATCGCCGATAGACTCCAGAAAAGCCTTGAATTCAAGCTCAGTCTGCAGCGTATACTCTTTCTCCAGCATAATGATGAATTCTGTACAGTAGCCGAATTTGATATCCGCTGTGGATATCTCAGCGGACTTGGCCGCGCTTTCTGAAGAAGATACGCTCTTTCCGGCAACTTCGATCGTATAATCGATCTCTTTCCCACTAAATGCATCGGACGCGCCCTTCAGCACCTGAAGAAGTCCCTGGCCGCCGGAATCAACAACGCCTGCCTCTTTCAATACAGGAAGCATCTCAGGCGTCTGCTCCAGAACCTCCTCGCACCTTTTGATCACCTCAAGGATCATAGTATCCAGCGTAACATCCGGATTTTCCACAAGAAGCTCCACTGCCCGCTCTGCTCCGCCTCTGGCTACTGTGAGGATCGTACCCTCCTTCGGCTTCATGACAGCCTTGTAAGCGGTCTCCACTGCCTTTTGCAGCGCTGCCGCCAGCGTAGCCGCGTCAATTTCCTTTTCGCCTTTGATAACCTTCGTAAATCCACGGAGAAGCTGTGACAGGATAACGCCGGAATTTCCTCTCGCACCGCGAAGAGAACCTGATGATACAGCTTTCGCAAAAGATTCCATCGTGATATTCTCCAGACCGACTACTTCCTTTGCCGCGGACATGATCGTAAGCGTCATATTCGTACCTGTATCACCGTCAGGAACGGGGAAAACATTCAATTCGTTGATCCATTCTTTTTTCGCCTCAAGGTTCTTAGCCCCGGCCAGAAACATCCTGGCACACAGAGACGCATCTATTGTATTCGTATTCACTGATAGCTCCTCCTTAATCAATCACTCTGACGCCTTCTACAAACATATTTATCTTCTCAACTTCCATGCCCGTGAACTCCTCCACACGGTACTTCACATTGCCGAATAAATTGTCTGCGACGGCTGAGATACTGACGCCATAAGATACTATCACGTGAAAATCAATGGTGATCCGGTTGTCCTCGATCCGGACACTTAAACCCCGTTCAAGGCTGTCCCTTTTCAGCAGCCTTACCAGTCCATCCTTCATATTGACGATCGCCATGCCAACAATACCGAAACATTCTACCGCTACGCTGCCTGCATACGTAGCTATCACACCCGGATCGATAACGATTGACCCGAGCTCATTGCTCATACGTCCTTTCATAAACAGAAACCTCCATCTATTCTGACTTTTAATTATCATTCTGAATCTATCTGCCTTTTCACAGACAGAGGCAGATTTGCTTCTCACCAATTCTGCCCTATTCGTATTCTACCAGAAAAGCCACTTCTTGCAAAGATGGTTTTTGCCAAATATTAAAATTATTTATCAGGTATAATCGGGTGAAATTATTTATGATTTTATCATTTTGTGCTTGCAAAATATTGTTGCATCTGGTAGAATAATCGTGCTGTGAGTCTATATCGTGGGAGTAGGCTTAATTTATTTCAAGGAGGTGCGGTCATGGCTAAATGTGCTATTTGTGATAAAGCTGTTCATTTCGGAAACAATGTGAGTCATTCTCATAGAAGAAGCAACAAAATCTGGAAAGCCAATATCAAACATGTGAAAGTTAAGGTTAACGGTGCGGCTAAGAAAATGTATGTTTGTACTTCTTGCCTTCGTTCCGGTAAAGTCGAAAGAGCTTAATCTCATTCATTTTGG
The DNA here is from genome assembly GCA_964385485.1 of uncultured Lachnospiraceae bacterium. Classification (GTDB taxonomy): domain Bacteria; phylum Bacillota; class Clostridia; order Lachnospirales; family Lachnospiraceae; genus Choladousia. The sequence goes on from CAYLPF010000077.1 coordinate 4,687, forward strand.
CAGGCCATCTTTGATGACCTGCCCTTTTTTATGCACACGGGGCGGCAAGGAAAGTCAGCGGCAAAGCCGCTGCCGCCCCTGCGCAGGCGAGTAGGTCAGATTGCATCTTCCCTACTCGATTGTCATAGAAAACTTCGTCTCCTATGACATAAAACGCTCCGCGAGGGTGTTGGGTGCCGGTGGCACCCGGTTAACACCGACCGAAACGAAGTGGAGACGCACAGATGCATAAGGTATTTTATTGCTTCGCAATATGCATCTGGCACGGCAAAAATGTGCTTTCATGCAGAGTGTTAGCACATTTTTGTTCTTTTAATATATATCAGCAGGTAAAAAGATTATATCCGAGCACCAGGAAAAAAAGTATCAGTATTACATCTATAAAGATACTCTCAATCAACATTTCTATTACCATCCCGGCTGCGATCCAGAACAATGTATAACCAATCAGCCTCCGCATCAGATACTTTTTCCTTTTCTTATATCATATGCAGGAAGCATGTATTTCAGACATTCCGGAGCACAAAACAGACATATAACTCATGCCCCGCCGCCTGAGATCCTGATCGTCTGCTGAATGTGTGGTGTGTCAGAAAGTCTTCTCCCCGGAAGATGCGTTGTGGATCGCCTCATCCACATTCGGATCGTTACTCTGCCGCTTATTATCTCTGCCTGCGGCAAATTTATTTACAAAATCAGGAACCATATCCAGGATCTTTGTGATGCTGTCCTGATTCTTGACATTGACAAGCTTCGTCGTACCGTTCTGGATAACAAGGACAGCGCTGGGGGAAATCTTCCCGCCCATTCCTCCGCCGCCGTTATTTTTGCGATCCTCTGATTTTGCAGACGCGCCAACTCCGAACGTAACATCCACCAGCGGAAGGATGATCGTCTCGCCGATCGTCACAGCATCGCCGACTACTGTCTTTGTCGTGATAAAATTCTCCATCCCTTTAAACAGTGCTTCAACCGTATTCTGAAAATTTTCTGCCATCTCTGTTCTCCTTTCATATGCCATACCCTTTCAGGTATAGCTCTCTTATATTAACATGTAAGCTTTTCTGTATTTTGATTTACTGGTCAGCCCCTGTTCCGGTAACGGATGATCCGGCGAAGCTTTCTGTTGCGGAAGCCCCACCAGATGACACGGATCAGATGAACCGCCCGAATATATCCTTTGCAGGAGATCTCTGTTTCGAAAACAGCATCCCCGAACTCAGGCTGTACCGCAAAGCGGTCGGCTCTGGCCGGCAATATCAGATAGATCAGGCCAGTAAGCTGTCCGGTCACCGCCGGATCGCCGGTGCCAAACCGCAGAAATCCGCTGATACGCCGCGGTGCATAGTGCCGCAGCAAATAAATAAGATATCCGAAGACATCACGCAGTACTTCTTCTGCCTCCAGCTTCTTTGCCAGCTCAAGCAGCTGCCCCGGTTTTTTCGCCAGCTCAAGCAACCGTCCCGGTATTCTGGCCAGCCCACAAATCTTTCCGGTCAGCGCTTCTGCTTTTTTTAATAAATCTCCTGAGACTGTCTTTATTCTATCACATATCCCATGGAAAGAAAAACGGATTTTACCGGATCCTTTTGTCTTTTTGGCATTGTCAGTATCCGGCGTCTCGTCCGGAGTATCCGCATTCTCAGGTTCACATCCATTTACCGGCACATCAGATTTTTCCCCGGAAGCATCGCCTTCCGGAACATCTGCCTCTTCCAAAATGTCTGCTTCTGTCAGAACATCTTCCTCCGTCAGAACGT
>CAYLPF010000078.1:0-6409 GCA_964385485.1 uncultured Lachnospiraceae bacterium
TTAAGCATACGGCGTACTCCAAGAGCGTATTTGCCAAGGGCGCGGTACAGGCTGCCAAGTATATGGCGGGCAAGCCGGCGGGCTTCTACGATATGGGTGACGTTGTCTGCGGCTGAGAAAATGCCGGAATTGTAAAAATATAAGAAAAGTGATATTATGTCCAGGCAGAGCTATAATCAGTTGGAGGAACTTATGAAAAAAGTAGTCAAATTCGGGGGGAGTTCTCTCGCAACTGCGGAACAGTTCCGCAAGGTTGGAGAGATCATTCATAATGACAGTGGAAGGAGGTATGTTGTACCATCGGCTCCTGGAAAAAGATATCCGGAGGATACGAAGGTAACGGATATGCTTTACGACTGTTATCAGTCATCAGGAGACGCCGGAGCCCTGGATGAAAAGATGGCGGCGATCGCTGCCAGATACCAGGAGATCATTGACGGCCTGTCACTGGAATTGTCCCTGGCAAGTGAGTTTGAGAAGATAAAGACAGCTTTTGCAGGCCGTTCAGGAAGCGATTACGCTGCTTCCCGCGGCGAATACCTGAACGGCATTATCATGGCAGCTTATCTGGAATATGAGTTTATTGACGCCGCGGAAGTGATCCGTTTTGATGAGGACGGTGTATTTGATCCGGAGCTGACGAACCGTCTCATGCAAAAGCGGCTGGAGAGTGTTGCAAACGCTGTGATTCCCGGCTTTTACGGCGCCATGGAGGACGGAAACATCAAGACCTTTTCCAGAGGCGGCTCCGATATCACGGGCTCTATCGTGGCCCGCGCCGTACACGCGGATCTGTATGAGAACTGGACGGACGTTTCCGGTTTCCTTGTGACAGACCCGCATATTGTAGAGAATCCGGCAACGATTGAAACGATCACTTACCGGGAGCTTCGGGAGCTGTCCTATATGGGAGCCACTGTGCTTCATGCGGACGCGATATTTCCGCTTCGCAGGGAAGGGATTCCCATCAATATTAAAAATACAAACCGCCCGCAGGATCCGGGTACTCTGATCGTGGAGAGCACCTGCCATCAGCCGAAGTATACGATTACCGGAATCGCGGGCAAGAAGGGATTCTGTGCGATCAATATTGAGAAGGATATGATGAATTCTGAGATCGGTTTTGGACGGAAGGTTCTTCAGGTGTTCGAGGAAAACGGGATTTCCTTTGAGCATGTACCTTCCGGTATCGATACTTTCACAGTCATCGTGCATCAGTCTGAGTTCATGGAGAAGGAGCAGAGAGTAATTTCCGGTCTTCACCGCGCGGTATTCCCGGATATGCTGGATCTGGAATCTGATCTGGCGCTGATCGCCGTGGTAGGCCGCGGCATGCGGGCCAACAGGGGAACTGCCGGCAGGATCTTTGCTGCGCTTTCCCATGCGAACGTCAACGTCAAGATGATCGACCAGGGTTCCAGCGAGCTGAATATCATTATCGGCGTAAAAAATGAGGATTTTGAGCGTGCGGTAAAGGCGATCTACGATATTTTTGTATTGACAAATCTGAAGTAAAATAAGACGGGTTCAGAAGTAACTCAGAGCGGACACCCAGGGAGTCCCTTTTCTGAGATATTCTGAACCTGTGCTGTATGAATGAAACGGGCAGATTCAGGAAGGGAAGCGCGAATGTACGAGGAAGGGACTGCCGCGGAAGCGGCGCAGTCATTTGCATATGAGATCAGGGAGAGCAGCGCAGTGATATGGCGCTGTTTTTCACATGATACGCGGGCGGAGATCCCTGCGCAGATAGACGGATATCCGGTGACGGAGCTTGCGCCTTACGCATTTTCCGCGCATATGGAGGAGCGGGAGCTTGACAGGCGGGTAAAAGACGGTACGGTCAGACTCTATGTGCCGGAAGCGTTTCAAAGGGGAGCAGGGATGGGGACAGCTTTGGCCGGCCCGGCGCTTTGCGGAGAACAACTGGAGGAGATCGTGCTTCCAAAGACTGTATACCGCGTGGGCCGGTACTGCTTTTATGATTGCGGCAGCCTGCGGCAGATCGAATTTTATGGAAGACTGACGGACTGGGGGAGCGGCGTCTTTACGCGATGCCACCGCATTGGAAGACTGCGGGTATATGCAGATGAAAACGGAAAGTCTTATTTAAAAGATGTGCTGGACGAGCTTCCGGAGACGCTTCAGGTGGAATATTTTCTGCCCGGGAATACGAATGGTACAGTTCCCGGCCTGGCAGCGCCTCAGTCTGACGGGGCAGGGCGTCACGGTTCCGGAGATGCAGATGGGACAGGGCAGCCATATCATAAGGCGGCGCTGGTATTTCCCGGGTTTTATGAGGAAGGCGTTGAGAATACGCCGGCCCGGATCCTGGAAACTCATGTACACGGCAGCGGTATTTCCTACAGGAACTGCTTTCAGGGGAGAAAATTTGATTTTGCGCAGTACGATACGCTGTTTCCACAGGCGGTGGCCTGGGAGAGCAGTGAAGTGCTTGCAAGGCTGGCGACAGGGCGGCTGCAGCATCCGCTGGGTCTTGGACAGAAGGCGAAGCAGCAGTACGAAACATATGTAAGGGAACATGCATCGGAGCTTGGGATGTGGATGCTTGAGAAACGGGATCTGCAGGGCGTCCGGTGGCTTGTGGAGCTGATGGCAGACTGCGCGGACCGGGAGCAGCTTCTGAAAAAAATGACGGAGCAGGCCGCGCGGCTGCATTATACGGAGGCCGTCAGCTATCTGATGAACTGCCGGAGCGGCAGCAGCAGGCGGACTAAGAGAAAACGGCTGGAGCTTTAGCTTTCAAAAGACTGTCCCGGCCTGGAATATCTCAGAGTGGATGTCCCCGCAGATCCTTCCATGAGATATTCTAAACCAGAGCAGGTCATTATCTGTGTGATGAGGAAAGGAGGAAACATGAATCCGGTATATGAGGAGCGAAAAGAGACGCTTGATTTTATTGAGGTTGCTGCGGATATCCTGAAAAATGCGCGAAATGAGCTGTATCTGAACATGCGGTTTCTGGATATCGCGCTGTCCTCCCTCGCTTTTTTGCCGGAGCAGCAGATCCGTGTGACGGGAACGGACGGCAGCATCCTCTATTTTCAGCCGGATGCGCTTGTGTCGGTATTTCGAAAGGGGAGGGCCGCCGTCAACCGGCAGTACCTGCACAGCATCATACACTGTCTTTTTTCGCATCTCTGGACGAGAAAGGATCGGGATGAGGAGTACTGGAACCTTGCCTGCGATATAGCCGCGGAATATGTGATAGACGGCTTGCATCTGAAAGCCGTGCATCATCCGAAATCATCAGTGCGCCGGGAGCTGTACCATATGCTGGAGACGGAAGATGCGGCGGTGGTGACTGCGGAGCGTGTCTATCGTTTCCTTTGCAGGATGCATCCGATACAGGCGCAGCTTGATATCTGGAAGCGGGAGTTTCTTGTGGATGACCACTGTAAATGGGAGCGGCAGGATCCTCAGAAAAGTCCCAGCCCGCAGCGACAGAAGTGGGATGATATCCGGGACAAAATGCAGACGGAGATGGAGACATTTTCGAAAGAAGCGTCTGACGATACGGGAAGCCTGGAGGAACAGATATGCGCGGCGAACCGCAAACGGTATGACTATAAGGAATTTCTGCGGAAATTTTCTGTATTGAAGGAGGAAATGCAGGTAGATATGGACTCCTTCGATTACATTTACTATAATTACGGTATGAGCCTGTACGGAAACATGCCGCTGATCGAGCCGCTGGAGACGAAGGAAGTGCAGAAGGTAGAGGATTTCGTTATTGCACTGGACACTTCTATGTCCTGCAGCGGGGAACTGATACGGTATTTCCTTGAGGAGACGTACAGTGTGCTCAGTGAATCAGAGGGCTTTTTCCGGAAGATACATGTGCATATCCTGCAGTGTGATGATAAGGTGCAGGAGGATGTGCTGATCACGAACCGCCGGGAAATGCAGGATTATCTGGAGCATTTTACGGTACGCGGCTTTGGCGGCACAGATTTCCGCCCGGCTTTTGCGCGGGTGCAGGAGCTCCTGCAGCGCCGCTGTTTTACGAAGCTGCGGGGGATGATTTATTTTACGGACGGTTACGGTACATTTCCGGTGAAGAAGCCGCCGTATGAAACGGCATTCGTGTTCATGAAAAATGATTACCGGGATGTGGATGTGCCGCCCTGGGCGATCAAGCTGATCCTTGATGTACAGGAGATGGAAGAGGAAATGAACAGCAGAATTCCGGGAGACTGACACAGGTGCGGAGATGAACAGCAGAATTCCGGGAGACTGACACAGATGTGGAAATGAACGGCAGAATCCCGGGAGACGGGGGCAGCTGCGGGAATAACAGAAGTGAGGGACAGTTACATGAATATTAAGCGGGCAAAGCAGGAAGTGAAGGATACGATAGAAGCGTATCTTCTGAAGGATGAATACGGTGAATATGTGATTCCGCAGATCAGGCAGAGGCCGGTGCTGCTCCTGGGAGCGCCTGGTATCGGCAAGACCCAGATCATGGAGCAGATCGCGAAGGAGTGTGGTATCGCTCTGGTCTCTTATACTATCACACATCATACGCGGCAGAGCGCCATCGGCCTGCCTTTCGTATCGAAGCAGGTATTCGGCGGGCGGGAGTATACTGTCACGGAGTACACGATGAGCGAGATCGTGGCGTCTGTCTATGAAAAAATGGAAAAGACCGGACTCAAGGAGGGCATTTTATTTATCGATGAGATCAATTGTGTGTCGGAGACTCTGGCGCCTGCCATGCTGCAGTTTTTGCAGTGCAAGACCTTCGGAAGCCATGAGATACCTCAGGGCTGGATCATCGTGGCGGCTGGAAATCCGCCCGAGTATAACAAATCTGTCCGGGAATTTGATGTTGTGACCATGGATCGTGTCAAGAAGATCGAGGTGGAACCGGATTTTTCGGTATGGAAGGAGTATGCGCTCATACAGCAGCTTCATCCGGCCGTGATCTCTTATCTGAATACGAGAACCGGGAATTTCTATAAGATGGAAACAACGGTGGACGGCAGAAGGTTTGCGACACCCAGAGGCTGGGAGGATCTGTCGCAGATGCTGATGGTCTATGAAAAACTGGGCAAGAAGATGGACCGGGAGGTAGTGGTACAGTATCTGCAGCATGAAATGATCGCGAAGGACTTTGCAAATTATCTGGAGCTGTACCGGAAATATCAGATGGATTACCAGCTCGATGCGGTGCTTTCCGGCGAGATCGATCCGCTGCTGCTGAAAAAAGCGTCGCACGCTTCCTTTGATGAGCGTCTCAGCGTGGTCGGCCTGCTTCTTAGCAGGTGCAGGGACAGCTTTGCGGAGCTGATGCGGGAGGAGCAGATAACAGAGCTTTTGTTTGAGCAGCTGAAGCTTGTAAAGGAAGGAATGCTGGGCGTGCATATTGGCCAGCCTCTGCAGCTTTTGCAGGAGATTGCGGAAGGATTTCAGAGGGAAACACAGCAGAAGAAGGAAGCAGAGCTTTTGACGAGAAAAGAGGAGCGCTGCCGCCGCAGGGTGACAGAGATTCTGGAGGAGTATCAGTTGAAGCTGCAAAAGGCGGGCGTCCCGGAGGGAAATGCTGCCTTTGAGCTGGTGAAAGGATGGTTTGGCGAAAAGCAGGATGCGCTGGAGGATACTGCAAAGTGCGCCGGTGCCATGCTGGAACATGCTTTTGACTTTCTTGAGGAAGCATTTGGCACAGGGCAGGAGCTGGTCATCTTTATCACTGAGCTGAACAACGATTATTACAGTGTGAAGTTTTTACAGGAATACGACTGTGAAAGGTATTACCGTTACAATAAGGAGCTGCTGTTCGATGAAAGCGGCAGAGAAATCGAAGCGCGGCTTCGCGCACTGGGAAGATAGGGCTGCGGCAGAGAAAGGAGTAATATGGGACTCAGACGAGATTTACTTTTGTTTCCGGGTGGAAAAAAGTATGCGCTTACCTTCAGCTATGACGATGCGGTGACGCAGGATGTCCGGCTGGTCGCAATGATGAACCGGTACGGGATGAAGGGCACCTTCAATATTAATACGGGACTGCTTGGCAAAGAAAGCTTTCATGTGCAAAACGGCCGGAGCGTGACGCACAATAAGCTGCGGCCGGAGGAGATCCTGAGCGTTTATAGGGACATGAGCTGGCAGATGAGTTTTTTAAGGAAAAGCCGAAGTATTACGGCCCGAGGCTTTTCTGATTTCAGGTCAGAACCATGGAATTCCTTCAGGTATCTTCTCGCATGGAGAACCGTTTTTTTCAGGAGTGGAATGTTGTGGTATTTTCTGCCTTTCTAAAGGAGCGTAACATAAGGTACTTCTGCATCAAGATGAAGGCCGGATAGAGGAAAGGTTTATTCCTGCTTTGCGTAAATCCTCCATGAATTCACGGTTCTCATCCCAGTAGTCCAAAACGATGTGGATTTCT
>CAYLPF010000079.1:0-6403 GCA_964385485.1 uncultured Lachnospiraceae bacterium
AGGTGAAGGCAGGGCTGACCGGATACGCGCAGGTGTATGGGAAGTATAATACCACTTCCTATGACAAGCTGAAGCTTGATTTGATGTATATTCGGAAGTATTCGTTAATGCTGGACTTAAGGCTGATTCTGATGACGCCGAAGATTATGTTTTTGAAGGAGAGCACGGAAGGGGTTGTGCCGGATCCGGATGTGCCGGCGGAGCAGCAGCGAGGGATAGGTGCATGATATGGAAATGATTCACAAGCTCAGGGTCATGCATGTTTTGAAATCGTCCATTTATTCCGGCGCGGAGAATGTGGTCCTTACCATTATGGAGCACCTTAAGGATGAATTTGATTTTTTGTATGTGGCTTCGGAAGGCCCTGTGAGAAAGGCTTTGGAGGAACGGGGGATCCCGTTTCAATTGGCGGAGCATTTTGACAGGATGCACTTAGAGCAAATTGCAAAGACCTTTCAGCCGGATATTGTACATGCGCACGATTTTTCCGCGACCGTATTGTGTGCCCTGTTGCCAGGAAAATTTCGATTGATTTCCCATCTGCATTATGATCCGCCGTGGGTGAAGGGGTGGAATTGGAAGACCCTTGCTTATCGGATGTGCTACAGCCGGATCGATAAAATCCTTACAGTATCCGGCCATATGTTTTCTTCCATGGTATTTGCGGATCGCTGTCAGAGTAAACAGATTACGGTTGGAAATCCTATTGATGGCGGGCGCATCAGGACTCTGGCGGAAGCTGAGGCGACATCCGCTGAGGATATCGGCCACTGTGATGTGATTTTTGTCGGCAGGTTTGTGGAACAGAAAAATCCGCAGAGATTTGTTCAATTGATTGACAGGCTTCGCAGGGAAGGATGGACAGATATTCGTGCCTGGATGTTGGGGCAGGGGGAACTGGTGAAGGAATGCCAGGAGCTGATCAAAACCTTGGGATTGCAAGGATATATTGAAATAAAAGGCTTTCAGGAGAACCCATATGTCTACATCCGACGGGCAAAGCTGCTGGTGATTACTTCCCGCTGGGAGGGCTTTGGATTAGCAGCAGCCGAGGCCAATATTCTGGGCATTCCGGTATTGTCTACGGACAATTCAGGATGCAGGGAAATCTTTGGAGAGGATGCTCCTGAATTATGCAAAACAGATGATGAGTTCCTCCGGAAAATGCTCATGCTCCACAAGGATGCGTCAGCTTATGAGGACTGGAAGACACGTTCACTGGAACATGCACAGAAATTTGACAACCTTGCGCGATATATGAAAAGTATGTCGCGAATCTATAGAAATGAGGATTGAGCGCGATGCACATAATATATGCCTGCAACGACGCATATGTCAGGCAAACGCTGGTTTCCATGGTATCTGTGATCAAGCAGCATCCGGATGTCAAACTGTATCTGGCGGCAGATCAAATATCCGCAGACCAGCAGAAACTGATCCGGGATACTCTCGCAAAATGGAGTCAGGCGGTTACGATCATAGATCTGGCAGATATTTTGCCAAAGCTGCCGTTTGATAAGTCAGACAGGCATCCGAAGACAGTTTACGCGAAGCTGTTCCTTGATGAAGTAATTCCCGCCGACCGGGTGCTTTATCTGGACAGTGATGTGGTGGTGATGGGGTCTTTGGAGCCGCTGTTTACCATGAACCTGGAGGGAAAAGCCGCCGCGGGCGTGCTGATGCCATATTCTGTGAAGGTGAAGAAGTCTGTCGGATGCGAAGCCGGACAGCCGTATGTGTGCGACGGCGTCGTATTGATCAATTTGGAGCATTGGCGGAAAACAAAAAAGGCCATGGCGTGCCGGAAATATATAACAGAATGTCAGGGCATGCCGCCGATGTTAAGCGAAGGTACTTTGAATCATGTATGCGGGAAGGAATTGGCTGTTCTGGCACCAAAATACAATGTAATGCCGTCCATGTTGGTGTATAATCTAAGAGAGATCCGCGAGCTTTTCCGGGCGGATTACTATTATGCAGATGAGAAAATGATGCAGGAAGCAAAGGAAAAGCCGGTGGTGATGCACTTTATGAATGAGCTGTATAATCGGCCTTGGTTTGAGCCTTGCGATCATCCGTTCCGGGAAGTGTACCGGGAGGAGGAGAAAGAGGTATTTGGAAAAGTTGTGTGGGAAAAAGTTCCCTTAAATCGGCATACACAGAGGACCATGATGCTGAGGAAATGGCTGCCGTTTGGGGTGTTTGCGGCATTATATCGTATGAAGAACAGGATCTAAGGAATGAAAATTTCAAAACTATGTAATAAATTTAAGCGAGTTTGCAAAGATGAAGGGCTAGCTGCTGCGGTCGGACGAGTTTTTCATTATGCGGGCAATGTGGAAGGCAGATCGCTGCGGAAAATTGATGTGGAACGGGCACAAAATCATAAAGGAACAGTACTTTTTATTAATGGATGCTGTGTAGAACATCCCACCAGATACCGGGTGCTGCACCAGATGGAACAGCTGCGGGAAGCGGGGATTTCCTGCGAAAAGGTGTTATTTGAAGATATTGAGCTTCAAATGGAGCAGAATTTTCAACTGTTTATTTTTTATCGCTGTGAATGTACAGATGAGGTCGCTAAATTTATTGATTTGGCAAAAAGCCATGGAAAAACCGTATGCTTTGATGTAGATGATTTAATTACAGATACCAAATATACAGATCAAGTCCCTTTTGTGCAGGAAATGCAGCCATTGAATCGCAGGCTTTTTGACGAGATAATCCGGCGTACAGGAGTGACTTTGAGCAAAAGCGATATTGCGATTACGACAACGGAAGAATTGGCTCATGAACTGGGAAAAGTGATTCCGAGGACTTATATTAACCGTAATACGGCGTCGAAGGAAATGGTTTTGTGCGCGGAGAGGGCTTACCAAAATGCGTCAAGGGATGCGTCGAGGATCGTGTTGGGGTATTTCAGCGGCAGCCTGACTCATAATCAGGATTTTGAGATTGTGCGGCCGGCGTTGATGCGTCTGATGGAGAAATATCCACAGGTATGGCTTTTACTGGTGGGCGAATTAGATGCTTCAGACGAGCTGCAAAAATTCCGTGATCGAATTGTCCGCAAAAAGACTACCGATTGGCGGGAACTGCCAAAGTTAATTGTCCAGGCAGATATCAATTTAGCTCCTTTGGAGGATACGATATTTAACCGTTCGAAATCGGAAATCAAATGGATCGAGGCAGCACTTGTTCGTGTACCAACTGTCGCAAGTAAGTTGGGGGCCTTTGAAGTGATGGTGAAGGATGGTGTGACAGGGGTGCTGTGTAAGAATGAGGATGACGTGTGGTATCAGAGGCTGGCTCGGTTGGTTGAACAAGAGGCGCAGCGAAAAATGATCGCGCAGCAGGCATATTCTTATGTGATGCAACATTGTACTACAATCGCAAAGGCAAAGGAATATAGCGCTTTTATTGAGACATTATTATGAAGTGTGATACGTTAGAATAATGGAGTGTATTATGGCTAAGGATTATCAGGATTTGACTCAGGAAGAAAAAAACTTTTATAATCAGTTGCAAACCGGGATAAAAAAAGCAGAACTAGAAGATTTGTACAGGACAGCGCAAACAGATGAAAAAGAACATGAACGACTTGTCAAGGTTGAGTTCGATGATTATGAAAGCGCATATAAATATTATCGCGCAAAATTTGAGGCGATTCGGGACTCTTCTTTCTGGCGAATGACGGAGCCATTGAGAAAAGCGGCGGATTATTATAAGTGGAAACGTTATGGTATTCGCAAGGTGCAATTTCAGGAAGATGTTCGTGCAGGAGCGTCAGGGAAGGTTCTGATAGGTGTCCATCTACATTTGTACTATGAGGACTTGCTGAATGAGTTTTGCGATTATTTCAATAATATTCCGGAAGCTTTCGATTTGTACATATCCTGTAAAGCCGGGGCAGATGTTTCTGCCATTAAGAATAGGGCCTTGAAAATTCAAAATGTGAAGCAGGTAACCGTGTGTGAAACACAGAACAGGGGACGGGATATTGCGCCATTTTATGTATTGTTTCGCAAAAATCTGATGAAATATGAGTGTGTGCTGCATGTCCATTCCAAGAAATCACTTTATACGGGAGGAGAAAAGGCAAACTGGCGTCACGAAGCGCTTGATGGCGTGCTGAAAAATGAGGCTATGGTTGGCGAAACACTTCGGCTTTTGCGGGATGGAACTTCAAGGGCCGGACTGGTGTTCGGTGAAATGACGCATATGCTTCCACCGATGGCGCTTCACTGGCTTTACAATGTGGGACAGGGAAGCCGGCTTTTGAGCCGTATGCATATCCCGTTTGAAAATCATATGCTTTTTTACCCGGTCGGCAGCTTCTTCTGGGCGAAAACGGACGCGATCCGTCCATTATTCGACCTGAACCTGACCTATCAGGATTTTGATGAGGAGCGCGGCCAGATCGATGGAACCCTGGCTCACGCCCTGGAGCGGGTGATCGCCTGCGTGGTGAGAAACCGTGACTATAACATGTATATTTTTGACGCGGAAACCGAATCCTACTCTTTAAATAAGAGTTTCAAATGTTTCCGGGAGTATTTTACTTACAATCCGGAAAACCTTGGGAATCTGCTTGCGAAGAATTATGACGTGATCACCTTTGACATTTTTGACACCTTGATCACGCGATTGCTTTATCAGCCGGATGATCTTTTCCGTCTGATGGAACGGAAAATCCAGAGCAGCTATAAAATCCAGGTGGATTATCTGGCGCTTCGCAAGGAGGCAGAGCGGATCGCGTGGGAGGAAAAGGGGGATTTCTGTAATATTCATCATATTTATGAGAAATTGCCTTTGGTTTCTGACTTCACTTCAGAACAGGCGGAAGAATTGAAACAGATGGAGATCAATCTGGAGTATCAGCTGTGTATCCCGAGGGAAGATACCCTGGATCTGTATAACCGCCTGATACAGGCGGGGAAAAAGGTTTTGCTGATCAGCGATATGTATCTGCCTGCCCCGATCGTCGCGCGGATGCTGGAAAAATGCGGTTATCGGGGATATGAAGAACTGTGGATTTCCTGCGATAAAGGGAAACGGAAAGACCGGGATACCATCTGGGATGATTTTCTGGATCAATATGGAGGATTAAGAACCATCCATGTGGGAGACAATCCGCATTCGGATTGTCAGATCATCGGAGACCGCGGAAGAAGTTATCTGCTTTTGCTGTCACCGATCGAGCAGTTCCGTTTCTCAGACCAATATGAAAAATATGCGCGATTTGTCAACACCTCGGTGGAAAACTCGCTTGTTCTGGGAACCATGGTAAACCAATGCCTTTACAATTCCCCCTTTGCGCTGCGGGAGGGCGGGATCTCGAAAATAAAAACTGTCGAGGCAGTTTCCCAGGGGGTTTTCGCACCTGCTTTGATGCAATTTATGGCATATTTACAGGGAACCAGCCGGGAGGATTCGGTGCTGCTGTTTTTGTCTCGGGAGGGATATTTTCTGGAAAAATTGTTTGAAGAATATTGCGAGGCATTTCATAAAAAGCCGCAGAGACATGTCTATTTCCTCACATCCAGGAGGGCCACCTCTGTCGCCCAAATCAGGAATTATGAGGACGTGGAAGACCTTTTTAAAACAAAGTTTTCCGGAAAGATGTCCACGCTTTTGAGCGAGCGGTTTGGGCTGGAGCATGTGAAATTGCAGAAGGATGTTTCTGTTCAGCTGCCGAAAGATAAGGCCAAGGTAATGAAGGCGCTGCTGAATTATGTGTCAGAGCTGCTTCAGGAAGCAAGAGTGGAATATGAGCAATATCAGGAATATATGTCGCAACTCCTTGGAGAAGATATGGACTGGGATAAGGCGACACTAGTTGATGTGGGCTACTCCGGAACAATCCAGTATTATCTGATGAAGATCCTGAATCATCGATTGGATGGCTGCTATATGGTGTCTGGTTATGAGATGAAGCCTGAGCTTTTGGATGGCACCTGGCGGAGCCTTTACAGCTTTTGGAATTCAAAATGTTTTATGGATACGCAGCTGTTTTTAGAGGCAGTTACGGCCGCGCCGCATGGTCAGGTGATGAAGTTTAAAAAAATGGGCGGGAAAACGGAAGCAGTGTTGAAGGCAGAAGACAAAGTCTACGGGGAGAAAGCGGAGACGCTCCAGAAGCCGATTTTTGATTATGTCGCGCAGGCAGGGCGGATTTTGGGGGACATCGCCCCAAGATTCGACAAAGAACTGGCACAAGTGATCTTCAGCGAGATCCTGCGCGAAGGTTTGCTGGATCCGTGTCTGAGAGGATGCTTTTCCGTAAATGATGGATATTGTATGGATGGAGACTGGGTGTTCAATGAAACCATTCATGATTGGGAACTGCATCGAGGAAAGCGAGATGTGGCAACGTGGAAAAATGAGAGTTAATGAAGGGTGT
>CAYLPF010000080.1:0-6367 GCA_964385485.1 uncultured Lachnospiraceae bacterium
TTCCCTGACGCCGCGAAGCGCCCTGACGTAGATCTTCGTCGGCGCCAGCAATGTCTCGCCAAGCGTCGCGCCCAGCTCCTCATAATATGTATCCAGGGCTTCCCGTTTCATCGGGAATACCTTTCGAACGAGAGAAAACCCATTACTGTGTACACCTGATGAAGCAATTCCCAGCAGGACATCTCCCGCCTTCAGGTCTTTGCCCGTGATCAGGTCTTTTTCGTCAACGATTCCCACTGCAAAACCGGCCAGATCATACTCATCCTCCGGATAGAAGCCCGGCATCTCCGCCGTCTCGCCGCCGATCAGCGCCGCATCCGACTGCGCACAGCCCTCAGCCACACCGCTTACGATATCCGCGATCTTCTCCGGGAAATTTTTGCCGCACGCAATATAGTCCAGGAAAAACAGCGGTTCGCCTCCGGCACACGCGATATCATTGACACACATGGCCACACAGTCAATACCCACTGTATTATGTCTGTCCAGGATAAAGGCAAGCTTCAGCTTCGTACCTACGCCGTCCGTCCCCGATACAAGGGTCGGCTTCTCCATGCTCTTGAATTTTTCCATGGAAAACGCTCCGGAAAATCCGCCGATATTCGTCAGCACCTCCGGCCTCATGGTCCTCTTAATGTGTTCCTTCATCAGCTCTACCGATCTGTAACCCGCTTCAATGTCTACTCCTGCTTTCTTGTAATCCATGGTTTCCTCCCCGTGAGATCCTTGTGATTGTTTACCGGCAGCCGTTCCTCAATTGCCTGAACTCAGGCAACCGTCCTGTATCCGGGTTCGCTACTTTTTCTGTCCCGCCATGTATTCTTTATAGCCGACTTCTTTCAGCTTTGCGTCCTTCGCCTCTGTCTGCCCTTTCAGTTCGGCTGCATAATCCTTCACCTTCTGAAGAAGCTCCCGGTCAGAGGTCGCAAGAATCTTCGCAGCAAGAATACCCGCGTTCGCTCCGCCATTGATCGCAACGGTAGCCACCGGAATGCCGCTGGGCATCTGTACGATAGAATACAGGGAATCCTTTCCCCCAAGAGAAGTGGTATGCATCGGGATACCGATGACCGGCATCGGGAAGATCGCCGCACACATGCCCGGCAGATGCGCCGCCATGCCGGCTCCGGCGATGATCACTTTAAACCCTTTTTCCTCCGCGGTCTTTGCATATTCAAAAAATACGTCCGGCTCTCTGTGAGCAGAGATAATGGTCATCTCATAATCAATACCAAACTTTTCCAGCATGTCTGCCGCCTTGCTCATCACGGGCATATCGGAATCGCTGCCCATAACAATACCTACCTTTGCCATAGTATCTTCTCCTTTTTATGTCATTTTCTCACGTTATCGTGTTCTTGCACCATAGGAAACAGAATCCCCTATGACAACAAAACATTGCGTATAAATTCTAACCACTTCGCCGTGTATTGTCAATGCCGCATTTCCTTTTTCAGAAAATTGTACAATTCCCGGGAACAGTTCAGCCAGCCACTAACAGAGAAGGATTGCAGGGTCGGCTGAACTGTTACATTCCCGGGGGTATTCACGCCTCATCCAGCGGTCTGTTCAACTCTTCTGTCCCCGGCAGCACGAACCGTCCGTCCTCGATCAGCGCTATCCTGCTTCCGTCCTCCCGGATCACTTCAATATGCCCTATTTCCTCGTATGGGATCGTGATATCCGTATGGCAGCCGAAATACGCCTTTGACGGATCCTCATGCCGCAGCAGAGATACCTCATTGTCCCGGGCAATGATCTCCTTTCCGTCGCTGTTGTACACCGGCGTATCCTCCTGCCAGCTATAGCACGTATCGCCCACCGCAAAATGCGGTCCCATCTTCTCAGCGATCAGGATCGGCAGCTTGTCCGCAATGCCGTATTTCTTCGCCATCACATAGGCTGTCGTATTTGTACCGATGGCAAATTCGCCAAGAGGAAGCGTATCATGGTGATACATGACATTTTCAAAGAAATATTCGTGATTTTCCGCCTGAGAAGCAAAATTGCGGCAGCCGTAATCCTTTATCATACCGTCCCGGAATTCCACAGTAAGATCCCGGTAGCTCAGTTCCCCAAGATATACTTTCTTCACGTGAAGCAGGCCGTTCGTTCCCGCCAGCTTCGGGGAAGTAAAGACCTCCCCCACCGGAATATTCACATCCGCAACACAGTTTTCAAACAGCGTCTCTTTTTCCGGATCGGAAAGCTTCTTAAGCGCCACCGTAAGATCTGTCCTGTTGCCGTCCCTGCCCTTTATGTGGACAAAGGCTCCCTGATCCAGTGCGTCGATCAGAGACTGCTGGATCCGCTGGTACAGCTTGTAATCCAGCGTATTGATCTTCACCGTTTCCCGGAATATCTCTTCAAACGCTTCTCCGATCTCCGGAACCGGAAAGGCAATGATCGTAAAGCTTCTTTCTTTTCCTATAATATACTCATTCGTAAGCTGAGCCGACTCATTGTCCGCTGCCACGGAAAGCTTCTGCTGTTTTTCAGAAAGGTGGTATGATTCCGCCTTTGTCTCCGGCACAAAGGGAACCTCCCCGAACACCTCTACAGCTGCCGGGCCGCCATGTTCTCTGGCCTGCTGCTTATATTTCTCATACGCCGTACGCATCACACCCAGCTTCCGTTCAATAAATTTTCTGTCAAGGTAGATCGCATTGTCCGCCCGGTGGTCATAGTCAAACTGCTTATTCGGAACGGCTCCTGTATAACCGATCCGGAGGTGCTGGCGTTTATTCACCGTACTGACCGCCGCGCGGTAGATCACCGGCTGCAGTCCCATCTTTTCAAAATTCTGCACCGCTTTTCGGATCATCCGCTCAAAGCCGAGATTATAACGGATGTTGACGGTCTTCTTAACGGAAATATCTTTTCCGCCCATCAGAAACCCGATCCGGTAGCCCTCCGTATACGTATCCGCCATCGCCGCAATGTCCTCTTCCGGCAGAGAATTCATGAATTCCGCCGTCTTCAGCTCATTCTCTGATACATACTCTCCGTACCGGTAAAGATAGCGCAGGTCAGCAAGGTCAGAATCCATGA
This sequence comes from uncultured Lachnospiraceae bacterium, assembly GCA_964385485.1. GTDB lineage: Bacteria > Bacillota > Clostridia > Lachnospirales > Lachnospiraceae > Choladousia. The sequence continues at coordinate 3,052 of CAYLPF010000080.1, forward strand.
CGATCCTGACAGCAAAATCCATCGAAGGATCCACGGATTCCCGGATCCGCTGTGTCACAAAAAGCTCGCTGTAATCACTGACAAACCAGTATACGATCTGCTGGATCTCTTTATATTCCGGCAGTTCTTCTCCTTCAAAGCAGTTATAGATCTCAATAAACAGTTCCAGCAGTACGACTGTTTCCTCCAGCTTTTTTTCAAAAACATATACGATCATTCCGCGAAGCTCCGTATACAGAAAACTCAGGATCTTTCCGTGTACCTCGCCAAGCACGGACACCGCATAGGCAGGATTGCCAAAACTGCTGTCATACCGCTCCGGCAGAATATCAAGATACAGCTTGCGGTTAAGCTCCTGCCACTGCTGCAGCGTATACGTCTCCGTCTCGCCCAGTTCAACTGCCCGCTTCAGTTCTTCCATCTGTATCAGGAACTGCGCCGTCCTTCTGAAATAAATGCAAAAAGGCGCGGGAACCGTCTCTTCGATACAGATTTCATGTATCCGCCCCATAGCAAGACAGTACCGCTCCTTCAAAATTTCTTCTTTGCTGTTGCTTTGTTCTCCCATTCTGACCTCCTTCTGCATCCTCTGTTCCTCTCCCACGGATCTGTTAATTATTGACCAGACCGATGCACACGATGAAAAACCATCCCGCAATCGAAACTGTACCGAGGATCGTCCCCAGCTTGCTGCAGAAATACGATTTGCACTCGTCCTTAAATCCGATAAAACCATATCGCAGGCCGCCAAAAGCCATCAGGATACCTGCGACTCCCATCGCACCGATCCAGTCGCTGGCCTGCCCTTTCATAAGGAAGGAAATAAAAAGCAGGGTCAGCAATACCATAATGGATGCGACACTGAGTACCGCCGATGCAATGCTGTTCGATGAATATTTCTTTTCCACAAAAGAGTAAACCTGTCGTTTCGCCATAACGTCTCCTTATCTTTCGATCTTTCACTTCCCCCGCCTGCGCTCCGCCCACAGATAACATCTGCCGGCAGCCCAAAACAGTATGTATCCAAGCAGGCCGCCCAGAGTGTTCAGGATAATATCGTCCACGTCAAAACAGCCCACCTGAAAAATAAGCTGGGACACCTCGATCAGTGCGCTCACCTCAAAGCTCAGCAGGAGCACCTTCCAGTACCGGCGTACACTCCTCACAAGGATCGGAAGCAATGCGCCAAAGGGCATGAAGCCGATCACATTGCCTGCCAGATTTAAAAATACTGCGCGGATTCCCAGTATTTCCCAATGCGTCAGATACCTTCTGATCTCCCGGAAGGGATAAAGATTGTAATTGTATGCCATCGCCGTCATGCCTCTTCCATACTCTTCCGACAGGAACAGAAAATAGATCAATCCCGCCATGTAGAGAAAGAACAGGCACGCTCCGGACAGCTTGATACCTTTTCGAATCACAGCAGCCATCAGATCATCAATTTATCCTTACTTTTGATCAATCCTGCTCCGCTGACCAGCAGAAGTACCCCGGCGGTAACTCCTGTCACAATAATAATAATTCCCAGCACGAGATTTGAGATCCCGGCATTTGCAAAAGTCTTGAATACCTTTTCATTCATAATAAGTTTTTCCTTTCACCGTATGTGCATGGTGTATCTGGCTGTTTTGTTTGCTGCTGTCCCCAGATAAATTATACGCCATACTTCCCATAATATGCATCGATCGCCGCTTTCAGCCCGTCGTCGATCACGATTCTGCCATGGCATTCTCTGTTGTAAAGATGCTCCACCACTTCCTTCATGGTGACGATTGCCGCCGTATCGAAGCCGTACAGCTCCTTCACCTCATCCAAAGCGCATTTCTGCCCGCCTTTGCCGACCTCCATGCGGTCCAGAGATACCATGAGGCCCACGATCTCTACGTCGGCAGCCCCTTTTACCTTCGGAACCGTCTCTTCCATGGATTTGCCGGAGGTAGTCACATCCTCGATCATGACTACCCTGTCTTTGTCCTGCAGCGGACTGCCCAGAAAGCTTCCCTTGTCAGCTCCGTGATCCTTTTCTTCCTTCCGGTCAGAGCAGTAACGGATCTCTTTCCCATACAGCTCACTGAACGCGATGGATGTCGCAACGCTCAGGGGAATCCCCTTGTACGCCGGCCCGAACAGGACGTCAAAATCATCTCCGTATTTACTGTGTATTGCCCTTGCGTAGTATTCTCCCAGCCTTTTAAGCTGTGAGCCGGTCACGTACGCCCCGGCGTTCATAAAGAAAGGTGACTTCCTTCCGCTCTTTAAGGTGAATTCTCCGAATCTGAGCACATTGCTCTCCACCATGAACTCAATGAACTCCTGCTTGTATGCTTCCATACCGTTAACCTCCTGTATCTGTTATCCCTAAGCCAGACCACTGTTTTGCATGATCCGCCCGGTACACCCGCCGTTTTTTTAGCCACCGCCGGCTCAGCGCACCGCGCCGACCAGCTCGCTGATATCTGCTATCTTATGCCGTTCCATGTAATCCGCAATGCCGCCGATCACTTCCAGCGTAGCCATCGGATTGCGGAAATTCGCGGTACCCACCGCCACTGCCGCAGCTCCCGCCAGAATGAATTCCAGCGCATCCTCCGCCGTGACGATCCCGCCTATGCCGATGATAGGGATGGAAATTACCTGAGCCGTCTGATAAACCATACGTACCGCGACCGGATGCACCGCAGGCCCGGAAACACCGGCCGTTTTGTTCGCGATCGCAAAGGTTCTGCGTTCCGTATCGATCTTCATTCCCGTCAGCGTATTGATCATGGACACACAGTCGGCTCCGCCCGCCTCGGCGGCTCTGGCGATCTCTGTGATATCTGTCACATTCGGGCTGAGCTTCATGATGACCGGCTGCCTGGCCCGCCGTTTTATCTCACGGGTGATCTCTTCCACTGCCTTCGGATCCTGTCCAAAGGCAATGCCGCCGCACCTGACATTCGGACAGGAGATATTGATCTCCAGCATATCGACACGCTTCTCCTCCGCCAGGCGCTCCACCACAGTGCAGTATTCCTCCAGAGAATGGCCGCAGACGTTCACGATCACCTTTGTATCGTATTTTTCAAGGAATGGCAGATCCCGGGAACAGAATGTGTCAATGCCCGGATTCTGCAGGCCGATGGCGTTCATCATGCCGCCGCGGATCTCCGCGATACGCGGAGTGTCGTTGCCCGGCCACGGTTCACTGGCAACGCCCTTTGTCACCACTGCTCCCAATCTGGAGAGATCCACAAAATCACTGTATTCCGCTCCGGAGCCAAAGGTGCCGGAAGCTGTCATGACCGGATTTTTCAGCTCAACTCCGGCAATA
>CAYLPF010000081.1:0-3321 GCA_964385485.1 uncultured Lachnospiraceae bacterium
ATGCCGTTTCCTGTAAGTCAGGTCAGCCCTGTACTGCATGATGGAAGTTGAAATATCCGAGCGGAGTCCATCCGATATTGGAGATCTCGCCCTGCAGGCAGTAGGTCTGTACATAGAAGTACAGCGGACTGATCGGGAATCCGTTTTCACCAAACAGCATGTTTTCCGCCTCTTCCAGTTTTGCGTCGCGTTCTTCACCGGCAGGCAGCGTCTTGATCTCGTTGATCAGGGCAGTGTACTCATCATTCACCCAGTTGCCGTAGTTGTAAGAGTTGCCGTTAGTGAACAGCTCAAGGTAAGTAATGGCGTCGTCATAGTCCGCGGACCATGCCAGACGGGCTATGCCGAAATTGCCAAGGCCGAGGTTGTTCGTGTAGGTCTGCCACTCGGAGTTGTTCAGGCTCAGGTTGAGGCCAAGTACGCTGGATACGTCAGACTGGACCGCCTCGGCGATCGCCTTATGCGCTTCACTGGTATTGTACTCATAATTGATCGTGGTGTTGACATCGTACCCGTCTGCAACCGCTTCGTCCAGAAGCGCGACTGCCAGCTCGCAGCGTCCGGAGTAGGTACTCAGGTCGTAATCCGGATACAGCTCAGCCAGTGTATTATACAGCGGTTCTCCGACTCTCTCTGTCCACTCGGTTCCTTCGCTGTCGGTGATACCTGCGGCCACAAGGCCGGTTGCCGGAGTCTGCCCTGCCTGCGTTACGTTCTCAACAATGTTATCGCGGTCGATAGCAAGGGAGATCGCGGCGCGGACTCTCCAGTCCGGAATATTGTCGCAGCTCAGATACAGATAGTAGGTGCAGATCTGGTCAGCAATAAACAGATCGCCGGATTCCTGCAGAGCTTCAATCTGGTCTACCGGAGCGGTATAGAAGAAATCATATTCTCCCGCCTGATAGGAAGCCAGCATGGAAGTCTCGCTGTCGTTCAGATACCAGGTGATCCTGTCCGGTCCGGCCGGATCGTAATACTGGTCATTGCGGACCATCTCGATATAGCTGTCATGCTCCCAGGCGGACAGAACGAACGCGCCGTTGGAAACCATGTTGCCGGGATTTGTCCACTCAGAACCATACTCTTCGATCACATCCTGGCGCAGAGGCATCAGCGCCGCGAAGCAGCAGAGACTCAAGAAAAAGGGAGTCGGCGCTTCCAGAGTGATTTCCAGGGTCTTGTCATCAACAGCAGTGATACCGAGAGTATCCGGTTCCGCTTCCCCTGCCTGGATCGCCGCCGCGTTCTCTACAACGCCGGAAAGAATGTAGCCATAGTCAGCCGCGTTTTCCGGATCGGTGATTCTCTTCCAGGAATATTCAAAGTCGCCCGCGGTTACCGGTTCCCCGTCGCTCCAGTAGATATCATCGCGAAGGTGAAAGGTATAGGTCAGACCATCCTCGGACATCTCATAGGATTCTGCCTGCCCGCAGTCAACCTCCATCAGCTTCACTCTGGAATCGTTATCCGCCGCGTCATTTTCGGTGTTGACATATTTCATCAGGCCTTCAAACAGATGCATGGAATAAACGGCTCCGTCTACAGAGCTTTCCATATTCGGATCCAGCGTTTCCGGCTCGGATGCGATACTGGCCCTGATGTGAAATTCTTCACCCTCTTCCGCAAGAGCAGGTACGCTCATACTGGATACTGCCATGCCAAGCGCAAGCAGTAATGATATTGCTTTTTTCATAAAAAATCCTCCTTCTTATTTTTTTATTACAAAAAACCATACCCTTATTATAGGGAAAATACAGTTCCATTGCAACCATAATTTTCGCAAAAACATTATAATAAAATTATTTTTCCAGCATATGGCAGGCCGCATAGTGTCCAGGCATATGCTCCTTCAGCTCGGGTATCTCCTGAGAACATTTATCCGTAGCATAGGGGCAGCGGGTGTGGAAACGGCATCCGCCGGGGGGGTTCAGCGGGCTGGGGATATCCCCTTCCAAAAGAATGCGCTTCCTGCTTCGGTTCTTTTCCGGATCGGCCAGAGGCACCGCGGAAAGTAATGTCTGGGCATAGGGGTGGATGGGATGTGCGCACAGCTCATAGCTCTCCGCCAGCTCCACCAGACAACCCAAATACATTACGCCGATGCGGCTGGAAATATGGCGCACCACCGAAAGATCATGGGCAATAAACAGATAAGTCAGCCCGATCTGCTCCTGGAGATCCTCCAGCATATTCACCACCTGCGACTGAATCGATACATCCAGGGCGGAAATCGGCTCATCGCAGACGATGAACTCCGGTTCCACCGCCAGGGCCCTGGCAATCCCGATCCTCTGCTGCTGCCCTCCGGAAAACTCATGGGGGAACCGGTTGGAATGTTCGGAGTTCAATCCCACCTGTGTCAGCAGTTCATTGATGCGGTCCCGGCGCTCTGTTTTTCCCTGATGAAGCTTATGGATATCCAGCGCCTCCCCGACAATCTCGCCAACCGTCATACGGGGATCCAGGGAAGCGGAAGGATCCTGGAAGATAAGCTGCATTTTTCTGCGATAGGGCAGCATCTTTTCGTGGATCCCCTTTTCGCTGTCATAGATCGTTTTCCCGTCATAAGCAATCTTTCCCGATGTGGGAGTATATAATTGAAGCAATGTACGGCCAAAGGTGGTTTTCCCGCAGCCGGACTCTCCCACCAGTCCCAGGGTCTCCCCCTCATAGATATGCAGGGACACATCCTGCACTGCCTGAACATAGCTCGTCTTCATAAAACCGGTACTCACCGGAAAGTATTTGCGAAGCTTTTCCACTTCCACCAGTTTTTTGCGTTCTCCGCTCATACCGTTTCCTCCTTACCGGCCATTTGCGCCTTCCTTTCTTTCACATGGAGCCAGCATGCGGAGATGTGGCCGTCCCCTACCTCCACCAGAGGCGGTTTCTTCGTGAGACATACCTTCATGCAATGTTCACATCTGGGCCCGAAGCTGCAGCCTCTGGGGGGATCCAGCAGATCCACAGGCGTACCTTCAATGGGTATCAGCCTGGTTTTTTCTTTCTCATCCAGGTTCGGCATGGAGCGCAGCAATCCTTTTGTGTAAGGATGGGCCGGCGCGTAAAAGATATCGTCCACCCTGCCCTGCTCCATAATATGTCCCGCGTACATAACGCTGACCCGGTCGCAGATTTCCGCCACCACGCCCAGGTTGTGGGTGATAAAGATGATCGCCATCCCTGTTTTCTTCTGCAGCCCCTTCATCAGATCCAGGATCTGCGCCTGAATAGTCACATCCAGCGCGGTAGTCGGTTCATCCGCAATCAGCAGCTTTGGATGGCAGATCATCGCCATGGCAATCATCGCGCGCTGCC
>CAYLPF010000081.1:3421-6356 GCA_964385485.1 uncultured Lachnospiraceae bacterium
GCAATCAGCAGCTTTGGATGGCAGATCATCGCCATGGCAATCATCGCGCGCTGCCTCATACCGCCGGAAAACTCATGGGGATACTGTTCCACCCGCTTATCCGCATTGTTGATGCCCACCAGCTCCAGCATTTCCACCGCTCTTTTTCTGGCGTCCGCTTTGGAGATCGATTTATCATGGCACCGCAGCGCTTCCATAAGCTGGTCGCCAATGGTATATACCGGATTCAGGCAGGTCATGGGGTTCTGAAAAATCATCCCCACTCTTTTGCCCCGGAAATCTCTTTTCTGTTCTTCCGTAAAGGCCAGCACGTCCTCCCCTTCAAAGGTAATGCTGCCTCCGACTATCCTGCCGGGGTTTTGCAGCAGCCCCATGACCGCATAAGCCTCCACAGACTTTCCGGATCCTGACTCTCCCACCACGCCCATTACTTCATTTTCATGTACCTCGTAGCTGATACCGTCTACAGCCTTTACTTCGCCTGCCGGAGTAAAGAATGTGACTTTCAGATCTTTTATTTCTAACAGTTTTTCACTCATTTTACTCCACCTCCTTAATTCTTCAGGCGGGGATCCAGTGCGTCACGCAAACCGTCGCCCACCAGATTCAGGCTCAATACAATCAGGCACAGCAAAATAGCCGGGAACAGCAGGCGGTACGGAAACAGCAGGAAGGTTTCCTTCGCGTCCGAGCAAAGAGATCCCAGTGATGCCATCGGAGCCGATACGCCAAGTCCCAGATAAGACAGATAAGACTCCAGGAAAATGGCGGAAGGAATCTGCATACAGGTAGAAATGATCAACTGTCCTATACAATTGGGAAGAAGATGGCGGCGTATGATCCTGGAAGAGGACGCTCCCAGTACAGTGGCAGCCGTCACATATTCCTGCTCCTTCAGCATCAGTACCTGTCCCCTGATAATACGGGACATACCCACCCAATACAGCATGGCAAAGGTGATAAAAATACTTACAATCCCCACGCCCAGAGTACTCAGGGCCTGCACAACCGGCGACTTTGAGGTGTCAAACCAGGTCTGCAGCGGGTCTTTCAACACCACCTGCAGCAAAAGTACAATCAGCACATCCGGCACCGAATAGATCAGATCCACGACACGCATCATGATGAAATCCACTTTGCCTCCTGCGAAACCGGAAATGGAACCGTACAGAGAACCGATCACAAGCACGATCAGCGCAGCCACCACACCAATGATGATGGATACCCGGGCGCCGTACATACATCTTGCCATCAGGTCGCGCCCCTGGGAATCCGTCCCAAACACATGGGGGAACACGCTTTTGCTCAGGGTCAATTTCTGGGCTCCCTCCGCCGGAGTGTCTGTAGTCTCTACAGGAGTGATCTGCGTATACGCGCCGTCTTCATAATCCTTATCATAACCGATATAAACAGGATTTTCCGCGTCCGCGTCAAAAACCAGCGTAGCCTTCTCCACACCTTTCTCCAGTGAAAAGGCATAGCTTTTCCCTCCCGCCTCAAAATACCAGTCGCCCTTTTTGATGGCGGTAAGGGAACCCACCTGCAGGGAGGTGGCATATACGCCGTCCGCTCCGCCTGCCAGCACATCCCGCACCATCTGCTCTGTCTCAGACCACTCCATAGGGCCCAGCTTCTGGGCGCTGCGGTACTGTTCCTCATAGCTGTATGGAATAAAACAGGGGCCCGCAAAGGAGAAGAGCAGAATCAGGATAAAAAGAAGCAGCGCCCCCATGGATACACGGTTTCTTTTGAACCTCCTCCATGCATCCTTCCAGTAAGAAACACTCTTGTGCATCTGCACCATAGATTCTTTTTCTTCCGGTGAAGCGGCTTCGAAATCTTCGGCAGACAGGTTCAACTCCATAATCTTATCTGTATCGGTATGAAATAACTGAAATGTCTTATGTCCGTCCATATCCTATTTGCCTTTCTTTGTAATATTAATACGCGGATCCACAATTTTATACGCGATATCCACGACCAGGTTCATGATCACGATCAGACAGGCCAGAAGAATCGTGGTGCCCATAATGATCGGATAGTCCCGGTTCAGGATACTGGATACAAAATAGCCTCCGATACCGGGGATATTGAAAATCTGTTCCACCACCAGCGAACCGGTAATGATGCCGGCCGTCAGGGGGCCCAGATAGGTAATCACCGGGATCAGGGAATTTCTCAGCGCGTGCTTGAACAAAATCGCCTTCGTCTTCAGACCTTTGGCGCGGGCAGTACGGATGTAATCCTGGCTGATCGAATCCAGCATACTGGTCCTCGTCAGTTTTGCTATGTAGCAGGAAGGATAAAAAGCCAGCGCCAGCACCGGCATAATGTAGCTGGACGCAGTGTCCAGCGTCCCGGACTGGACGGGAAACCATTTCAGATGAACGCCAAAGCCAAAAAGCATCAATGTGGCAAATACAAAGCTTGGCATGGCTACACCCAGAGTCGTCAGCACACGGAGCACACTGTCAATCCATTTGCCCCGGTTATATGCTGCCAGGCATCCAAGCGGGATCCCCACCAGCACCGACAGCACCAGGGCCAGCAATCCAAGCTGGATGGAACGGGTAAACTTTCCCTGTCCGAACAGGATCTTCGTCACTGCCGTATCCTGCTGCATCTTCAGGGAGGTTCCCATATCCCCTTTCAGAAGATTTTTTAAATAATTAACAAACTGAACCGGCACCGGCTTATCCAGGCCATATTTGGCGTTGGCCAGCTCAATTTGCTGAGGGGTAGATTTTTCCGTCATGAACGGACTGCCCGGAATGGCATTCATCAGGAAAAAAGTAATGGCCGCCACCAGAAGAATCGTCATGATAGATATGCCTATGCGTTTCAATGTGTACACCAATAAATCCATTAAATTTTACACCTCTTTCATAAAATCTGTCCACAGCAAAAAGGCTTTTGTCTGGCACAGTAAAACAAT
>CAYLPF010000082.1:0-6323 GCA_964385485.1 uncultured Lachnospiraceae bacterium
TTTCATAGCAAACCCCTGCATATGCTACGGCGAACAATTGGAAATGGTAATTAATTTCGTTCGCGAGTATAGTATAGGTTATAGACACGAAAAAAGCAAGTCATGAGATGCAACAAATGCGCATATTTTTTCACTTCCTCCATATTTTTTCATTTACCCGGCAATAAGCTTTTTTCCATCTCTCCTTTTTCTGTTTATTTTTCCTCTTTAATCTGATATACTTATTTTACTTATTTTTTTGATACCAAAAGGAGTACATATTATTATATGAATCAGGTCTCTCTGCGCAGGTTTCTTATCCTGCTTCTTGCCTGCCTGGTCAGCATTTTCTGCTGCAGCTGTGGGAATAAAAATGCAGGGGATTCCGGGAAAACCGGTGCGTATACGCCTGGGAAAACAAATGTCCTCGTCCCGCAGTTCGGTGACACGGATACGTTGGATGCCGGCCCTCTGAGCCTTGATTTTTCCAATGCGTCCAGCGGTTATTTTATGGGTGTTTTATCGGAGCCTGACACGATGGTGAATATTCAGGTGACGGGACCCGACCAGGTTATTTACAAATATTTTCTGGATACCCCTGATGTCCGTACGGCCTTTCCTTTTACGGCGGGCGACGGTACATACATTGTCCTGGCTTTTGAAAATGTGGGAAATGACCAGTACGCCACGCTGCTCAGCTATTCGCTGAGTGTGGAGCTGAAAAATGAATTTCTCCCGTTTCTCTATCCGAACCAGTTTGTTAATTTCACACAGGACAGTGAAGCGATCCGGCTCGCGTCCGAGCTTTCTGCCGACGCCGAAACAGATCTGGATGCGCTGACCAATATCTACCAGTACGTTACGGAGAATATCACGTACGACGATGAGAAGGCTGCCACGGTGGAAACGGGCTATCTTCCCGACATTGACGACACGCTGCGCACGAAAAAGGGCATCTGTTTTGATTACGCCGCCCTGACAGTTTCCATGCTGCGCTCCCTGTCGATCCCGGCGCGGCTCAGCATCGGCTACAGCGGCGAGATCCGCCATGCATGGATTGACGTCTATATCGAATCCATCGGCTGGGTGAAGAATGCGGTTGAATTTAATGGAAATGAATGGGAAATGATGGATCCGACTTTTGCCTCGGTGATTGGCAATGATCAGAACATCAGCGATTATATCGGGGACGGAAGCAATTACGTGCTTCAATACGTCCGTTAAGGAGGACTTTATGAAACAGTTATTGACAGACAGTGAACTTTCCGCTTTTTCCGGCCAGCTCGCCATGATCCTTCATTCCGGAATCTCTGTGCTGGAGGGCGTATCCATCATGCGCGATGATATGCCGGAGAGTGACGGCAGGGAGATCCTGAGCGCAGTGTATGGCTCTCTGGAGATGACCGGGGATCTGGCCAAAGCGCTCCGCAGCAGCGAGGTTTTTCCCGAGTATTTTGTTAAGATGACAGAAATTGGCGAACGCTCCGGTACGCTGGAGGACGTCATGGATTCTCTCTCTGATTTTTACAGCCGCCAGGATAATCTGATGCGGAGCATCCGGGACGCTCTGACGTACCCGCTGATCCTGCTTGGAATGCTGCTTGCGGTGCTGATCGTGCTGATGTCCCAGGTAATGCCTGTATTCCGTGATGTTTTTGACCAGCTCGGCATTGAGATGACCGGCGTTTCTTCTGTTGTTTTCCGGATCTCCGGTGTCCTGCAGTACATTTCTGTCGTGCTGCTGGTTTTCATCGTGATCGTTGCTCTTGCCTGCTTTCTGGCCCTGCGTACCGGCAAAGGCAAGGATAAGCTGGCCGCCGCGGTCCTGCATCTTCCGATCGGACGGACGGTATCGGAGCTGCTGGCCTGCTCCCGTTTTTCTGACACGCTCAGCCTTGCGCTGCACAGCGGCCTTGACATGGGCGAAAGCTTTGAGCTGGCTGCCAATATGACGGAGCAGAAACTGTTCCGGGAGAAGACAAAACAAGCCGAAGCGCTGATCTCGCAGGGAAATGACCTGGCGGACTCCCTGCGGGAAGCCGGTATTATCACCGGACTGAACGCTCGCATGGTGTCTATTGGATTTCGGACTGGTACTGCTGAGGATGCGCTGAAACGTATTTCACTGAGCTGCCAGGAGGAAGCCGACAACCGCATCCAGTCCGCCGTCTCCGCGTTAGAGCCGACGCTGACTGCGGTACTCTCTGTCCTGACCGGGCTGATCCTTGTCTCTGTCATGCTGCCGCTTCTTGGAGTGATGGCGAATATCGGGTAGACTTACTTCCTCTTCTGGAGGTTTGGCAATTATCGAATAACGGAGGGATTGTATGAACCGTTTTACTCAGAAAAAAACGTCTTCCCATCTGCTGCGGCGTTTTGTCACCACCGCCGCACTGTTCTGCTGTATTGCCGCCGGGGTTCTCTTCGGCGCTTCCAAAGTGCAGGAGACGGCGGATGACAGCCAGGTAGAAAGCCTTCGCCTTGCCATTGTGCGCAGCGCTGTCCTCTGCTACGCCATAGAGGGCGCATACCCGGAAAGCCTTGATTATATCCGGGAACACTATGGCGTGAGCTGGGATCCAAAGCGGTACCTCGTGGACTATGAGATCACGGGAGCCAACCTCATGCCCGATGTCACCGTTTTCCCGCTTAAGATAAAGGAGGGTGGAAGTTGAAGCTGAAACAGAAAAATCATTCTATAGACTCGCTTTTTTCCTTCCTGCTGCTGCTCATCTTCTGTCTTTTCGCCCTGCTGCTGGCCGGGATGGGTTCATCGATCTACAAGAACGGGGCAGAACATCTGAATGAAAATTATACCTCCCGAACGGCAATCGCCTACCTCACGGAAAAGGTACGTCAGCATGACCGCGCCGGTGATATTTTTCTGACCGATGTGGAAGGGTGTGAAGCAGTTGCGCTGCGGGATGTACTAGAGAATGAAGACGCCGGCAGCGACAGGGATGCGGCAGAACGCGGAGGCGCTGACGTGTATGCGGATGCGACGGAAGATGAAGGCGCCGGCAGCGACAGAAGCGCATCATCAGGGGAACGTTTTATCACCTATGTGTATTTTCATGATGGGGCGCTTTGCGAGCTTTTTGTCCGGGAGGACATCACTCCCCTTGCAAATATGGGGAGCAGGATCGTGGAGCTGAAGTCGTTTGAGGTTGAGGAAGTGACTGCGGCGGACGCGGACGGTACGCCTGAGAGCAGTCTGAATATGGCGGACGGTACGGAAACTGCTGATGTCGATGATGCGGACGCGGACGGAGCGCCTGAGGATAGCCCGGATATGCTCGCCGTTACTGCAGTCAGCCAGGAGGGGAATACCCTCTCCGCCCTGATCCCACTCAGGAGCAAATAGATAACAGGAGATTTTTTATGAAACGAAATTCCAGAACAGGTTCCCGCCTGTTTTTTATCGAATTCTTAATCGTACTTTTTTTCTTTCTGATCATCAGTACCGTGTGTCTGAAATTATTTGCCCGGGCACACAGTATTACGCAGTACTCAGAAGCGCTGTCCCACGCGCAGACAGCGGCAGCGTCTGTAGCGGCGGTGATCGAGACGGGGAAGGAGGCTCCATCTGAGGCGGCGGATGATATAACAGCCGGGTTCGAAAGTGATGCTTCATCTGCTGTGGCGGATGATGCAGCAGCCGAAGCCGGGAAGGAGGCTCCATCTGAGGCGGCGGATGATGTAGTAACCGGGCTTGTGGAAAATGCCGCATCGTATTTTTCGGATGCGTCTGTCACAGAGGACGGATTTTTCATTACTTACGATCAGGAATTCAATCCCTGTCAGGCAGAAAAGGCGTTTTACACCCTGACTGTCACAATGAAGCCGGAAGATCGGAAAATTTCTGCCGATATTGTGATTGAAACTTACGATCACTCTGTTTTGTACGAGCTTCCGGTATCCTTTTCGGTACCATTGACGCGGGGGGAGGTGCTGCAATGAGAAAAACATCCGGTATTTCTCTTATGATCCTGATTTTCTTATCGTTGTGCCTGATCACTTTTTCCCTGCTCTCCCTTTCGAGCGCCACGGCGGACAAAACCCTGAGCCAGAAAGCGGCCGACCGCACAACAGAGTATTACTCCGCAGTAAATTCGGCCAATGATATTCTGTCAAAGATTGATGCAGCGCTGGCGCAGTATCTGCTGGCAGCGGAGGCTGGCACGGAATCCGGGGAGACATTTGCCGATACGGAAAATAGAACTACAGCCGGACAGGAATCCGGAGGGGTACAGGAGACGGCTGGAAACCAGGAAACGGATGACCATGAAGCCGAATATCTGGAGTCGTGTGCTTCCATTTCTGATATTGTGCCGGAAGCGTCCTGGACGGAAGGGAAGATCACTTTTTCTGTTCCTGTTAACGAGGATCAGATGCTTCAGGCTGAACTCACCGTTACATATCCCCAAAGTGAGGATGACACTCTTTACCGGATTACCGCCTGGGAAACCGTCAATACAAGAGAATGGACTGCTGACAAATCTATGAACGTTTACCGGCTGGATGACATAGAGTGAGCGGACTGTATGCAGATTATTATTGAGTACAGCTCTGTTATCTTTTTATTGAGTCTTCGGACATTTACTGACTGAGAAATAATTTATTTACCCTGAAAGGAATCTGATACATATGACAGATACAAATCGCGCAACCACTGTTCTTCAAACTGCCACTCAGGCAGGAGCCTCTGATATCTTTATTGTCGCAGGCCTTCCTTTGTCTTACAAGGTTCATGGTGTTATGCAATCTGTAGATGAACGGCTGATGCCCCACGATACGGAAATGCTGATACAAAATATTTATGAGCTGGCCGGAAACCGCTCCCTGCAGCATTTTTTTGAGACAGGAGATGACGATTTCTCCTTTGCCATTCCGGGGCTTTCCCGTTATCGTGTAAGCACCTACAAACAGCGCGGCTCTCTGGCTGCCGTTATCCGTATTATTGCATTTGAGCTGCCGGATCCTGAGAATCTCGGTATTCCATCCTCCGTATTGAATCTGACTTCCCTGACAAAGGGGCTGCTGCTTGTCACAGGTCCGGCAGGAAGCGGAAAGTCTACTACTCTTTCGTGCCTCGTAGACCGGATCAATTCCTCCCGCCAGGGCCATATCATTACGCTGGAGGATCCTCTTGAGTTTCTTCACCGCCACAAAAAAAGTATCGTCAGCCAGCGTGAGATCTCTACAGATACCGAAAATTATCTGACCGCACTTCGGGCAGCGCTCCGGCAAAGCCCTGATGTTATTCTGCTGGGGGAAATGCGAGATCATGAAACGATCCAGACCGCCATGACAGCGGCAGAAACAGGGCATCTCGTGCTTTCCAGCCTCCACACCATCGGCGCCGCAAATACCATCAGCCGGATCATCGACGTATTCGAAGCCTCCCAGCAGCACCAGATTGCGATGCAGCTTTCCATGGTACTCCAGGCTGTCGTTTCCCAACAGCTTGTTCCCACAGTTGATGGCCGGATGGTTCCGGCATTTGAGATCATGGTCATGACGCCGGCCATCAGAAACATGATCCGCGACAACAAGACACATCAGATTGAAGGAATCATCTATACCTCCGCAAAAGAGGATATGATCTCCATGGACAACAGCCTGATGCAGCTCTACAGAGCCGGACAGATTTCCCGGGAGACTGCGCTGCAGTACTGTACAAATGTGGAGATGATGAGAAAGAAGGTGTAGAAAATAAACAATAGAGAGCACACTTCGCGAACTTTCTATTGTCATGAAATAAGAAATAGCCGTCCTGCTTTACCAGAGACAGGACGGCTATTTCTTATTTTCTTTTGGGTAACCTCTTTTATTTTGTCTTCGCCAGCTCCTGGCGCACCAGCGCTTTCCGAAGCGCCAGCTCGGCCCTCGACAGATCGATCTTCGGGTCATGGGTCTGGATCCTTCGAAGGGCGCGCTGCTCTGCTTCCTTCGCGCGGTTCGCGTCGATCTCCTCCGGCCACTCCGCGATCTCCGCCATCACGGTGATCTTATCCGGAAGGATCTCGATGAATCCGGAATGCACCGCCGCTTCCTTCTTTTCGCCATCCATATGGATCGTCAGGACGCCCGGCTCCACGATCATTGTCATGGGGATATGCCTTTTGTAGATCCCCACCTCGCCCTCTGACGTGTTCAGCTCCAGCATATACGCCTCGCCCTTCCAGAAGACACGGTCCGGCGTAATGATCTCCAGTTCAAAATTTCTTTCATCTGCCATAGTCAGTCACCCCCTACTTTACGCGGGCAACTACTTCATCGATCGTTCCGGCATTCAGGAAATAGCTCTCCGGAATATCATCATGCCTGCCTTCCAGAATCTC
>CAYLPF010000083.1:0-6232 GCA_964385485.1 uncultured Lachnospiraceae bacterium
GATGCGCTGAAGGATCTCGATGAGAGAGGGATCATCCGTATTGGCGCTGAGGTGCGTGCCGGTGATATTCTGGTCGGAAAGGTTACTCCGAAGGGTGAGACAGAGCTGACGGCAGAGGAGCGTCTGCTGAGGGCTATTTTTGGTGAGAAGGCCAGAGAAGTTCGGGATACTTCCCTGAAGGTACCCCACGGTGAGTATGGCATCGTTGTGGATTCCAAGGTATTTACCCGTGAGAACGGTGATGAACTGTCTCCTGGTGTAAATCAGGCAGTACGTATTTATATTGCGCAGAAAAGAAAAATTTCCGTCGGCGATAAGATGGCCGGACGTCATGGCAACAAGGGTGTTGTTTCCCGTGTGCTCCCGGTAGAGGATATGCCGTTTCTTCCGAACGGACGCCCGCTGGACATTGTCCTGAATCCGCTGGGCGTGCCGTCACGTATGAATATCGGCCAGGTGCTGGAGATCCATCTGAGCCTGGCGGCAAAGGCACTGGGGTTCAATGTGGCAACGCCTGTATTCGACGGCGCAAATGAGAAAGATATTATGGATACTCTGGATCTGGCGAATGATTATGTTAATCTGGAGTGGGATGAATTTAAAGCAAAGCATGAGGAAGAGCTGCTTCCGGAGGTTCTGGATTATCTGTATGAGAACAGGGATCACAGGGCGCTTTGGAAGGGAGTTCCGATTTCAAGAGATGGTAAGGTGCTGCTTCGTGACGGACGTACGGGCGAATATTTCGACAGCCCGACGACGATCGGCCACATGCATTATCTGAAGCTGCATCATCTGGTGGATGATAAGATCCACGCGCGTTCTACCGGACCGTATTCTCTCGTTACACAGCAGCCTCTGGGCGGTAAAGCACAGTTCGGCGGACAGCGCTTTGGTGAGATGGAGGTTTGGGCGCTGGAGGCATACGGCGCGTCTTACACGCTGCAGGAGATCCTGACTGTTAAGTCGGATGACGTGGTGGGACGTGTGAAGACATACGAAGCAATCATCAAGGGTGATAATATCCCTGAACCGGGTATTCCGGAGTCCTTCAAGGTGCTCCTTAAGGAGCTTCAGTCTCTGGGTCTGGATGTCAAAGTCCTCAGAGATGACAATACAGAGGTCAAGCTGATGGAATCCATTGACTATGGCGACACTGACCTGCGTTCTGTTATTGAAGGTGACCGCAGATACCACAACAAAGAGGAAGAGTCCTTTGGAAACTACGGCTTCAGCAAGCAGGAATTCGAAAATGGAGAGCTTGTTGACGTGGAAGAAGAAGAGGGCGCTGATGACTTTTTGGAACTGGAAGAAACTTTTGACGAAGAATAGTGCGTGAAAGGAGTACCATCAATGCCAGAGACGACAAACAATGAAGTGTATCAACCGATGACGTTTGATGCGATTAAAATAGGCCTTGCATCTCCTGATAAGATCAGAGAGTGGTCCCATGGCGAGGTGACAAAGCCGGAAACTATCAATTACAGGACACTGAAGCCGGAGCGTGACGGTCTTTACTGCGAGCGTATTTTCGGACCGAGCAAGGACTGGGAATGCCACTGCGGAAAATA
This sequence comes from uncultured Lachnospiraceae bacterium, assembly GCA_964385485.1. GTDB lineage: Bacteria > Bacillota > Clostridia > Lachnospirales > Lachnospiraceae > Choladousia. The sequence goes on from CAYLPF010000083.1 coordinate 1,569, forward strand.
TAAAAAGATCCGTTACAAGGGTGTTGTGTGTGACCGATGCGGCGTTGAAGTCACGAAGTCCAGCGTCCGCAGGGAGCGTATGGGGCACATTGAGCTGGCTGCACCGGTATCCCATATCTGGTATTTTAAGGGTATCCCCTCCAGAATGGGACTGATGCTTGACCTTTCTCCGAGAACACTGGAGAAAGTGTTGTATTTTGCAAATTATATCGTTTTGGATCCCGGCACCACGGATCTCACCTACAAGCAGGTGATGACTGAACGTGAGTACCAGGAAGAAAGGGAAAAATGGGGCAGCAGCTTCCGGGCCGGTATGGGCGCTGAGTCTATCAAGGAACTGCTGGAAGCCATCGACATAGAAAAAGAATCTGAGGAGCTGAAGAAAGGCCTTAAGGAATCTACTGGCCAGAAACGTGCCAGGATCATCAAGAGACTGGAAGTCGTTGAGGCATTCAGAGAGTCCGGCAATCGTCCGGAGTGGATGGTCATGACTGTGATCCCGGTGATCCCGCCGGATCTTCGCCCTATGGTACAGCTTGATGGAGGCCGTTTTGCGACATCTGACCTGAATGACCTGTATCGCCGGATCATTAACAGAAACAACCGTCTGAAGAGACTTCTTGATCTGGGAGCGCCGGATATCATTGTGCGCAATGAGAAGCGTATGCTGCAGGAAGCAGTTGACGCGCTGATCGACAATGGCCGCCGCGGCCGTCCCGTAGTGGGACCGGGCAACCGTGCCCTGAAGTCACTGTCTGACATGCTGAAGGGTAAATCAGGACGTTTCCGTCAGAATCTGCTTGGCAAGCGTGTTGACTATTCCGGACGTTCTGTTATCGTAGTGGGACCGGAACTGAAGATCTACCAGTGCGGGCTGCCTAAGGAGATGGCGATCGAGCTGTTCAAGCCCTTTGTTATGAAGGAACTGGTTGCAAACGGCACTTCCCACAACATCAAAAACGCAAAGAAAATGGTGGAACGCCTTCAGCCGGAGGTATGGGATGTACTGGAGGATGTTATCAAAGAGCATCCCGTCATGCTGAACCGAGCCCCTACGCTGCACCGTCTTGGCATACAGGCTTTCGAGCCGATCCTTGTAGAAGGTAAGGCGATCAAGCTCCACCCCCTCGTATGTACGGCTTTCAACGCCGACTTCGATGGGGATCAGATGGCTGTCCATCTTCCGCTTTCTGTGGAGGCGCAGGCAGAGTGCCGTTTTCTCCTGCTTTCGCCGAACAACCTGCTGAAGCCGTCAGACGGCGGCCCTGTAGCCGTTCCTTCCCAGGACATGGTGCTTGGTATTTATTACCTGACGCAGGAGAGACCTGGGGCTTTGGGCGAAGGAAAGTTTTTCAAGGATGTCAATGAAGCGATCCTTGCATACGAAAATAAAGCGTTAACGCTGCAGTCACGCATTAAAGTCCGCATGCGAAAGAGGATGAGTGACGGACGTATGGCTGAGGATATCATAGAGTCTACGCTGGGACGTTTCCTGTTCAATGAGATCCTTCCGCAGGATCTCGGATTTGTAGACCGTTCCGTTCCGGGTAATGAGCTGAAGCTGGAGGTAGACTTCCTGGTCGGCAAGAAGGGCCTGAAGCAGATCCTTGAGAAAGTAATCAATACACACGGCGCAACGAAGACCGCGGAGGTATTGGATGATATCAAAGCCACAGGATATAAGTATTCCACGAAAGCCGCCATGACAGTATCTATTTCCGACATGACTGTGCCGCCGGAGAAGCCGCAGCTTATTCAGAAGGCGCAGGATACAGTGGATAAGATCACAAGGAACTATAAACGTGGCCTTATCACAGAAGAGGAGCGTTATAAGGAAGTCGTTGAGACATGGAAGGAGACGGATGATATCCTGACAAAAGCCCTGCTTGACGGTCTTGACAAGTACAATAACATCTTCATGATGGCTGACTCAGGAGCCCGTGGTTCCGATAAACAGATCAAACAGCTTGCCGGCATGCGCGGACTTATGGCCGATACGACCGGCCATACGATCGAGCTTCCTATTAAATCAAACTTCCGTGAGGGCCTTGACGTACTGGAATACTTCATGTCAGCCCATGGTGCGCGTAAGGGCCTTTCCGATACAGCTCTCCGTACCGCTGACTCCGGTTATCTGACAAGACGTCTTGTTGACGTATCGCAGGAACTGATCATCCGTGAAGTGGACTGCTGTGCAGGGAAGGATGACATTCCCGGAATGTATGTACAGTCCTTTACAGACGGAAGAGAAGAGATTGAAAACGTCCAGGAGCGCATCACAGGGCGTGTTTCCTGTGAGACGATCTGTGATAAGGACGGCGAAGTGATCGTGAAAGCAAATCATATGATCACACCGAAGCGTGCCGCCCGTATCGTGCAAGAGGGCGTGAATGCAGATGGCAAGCCGTATGAGAAGATCAAGATCCGTACAGTACTGACCTGCCGTTCACATGTAGGTATCTGTGCAAAATGCTATGGCGCGAATATGGCAACCGGCGAGACGGTACAGGTGGGTGAGTCTGTAGGTATCATTGCAGCACAGTCTATCGGTGAGCCTGGTACGCAGCTTACGATGCGTACCTTCCATACCGGCGGCGTTGCCGGCGGTGACATCACACAGGGTCTTCCCCGTGTCGAGGAGCTTTTTGAGGCGAGAAAGCCGAAGGGACTTGCAATCATCACAGAGATCTCCGGCGTTGCTTCCATTCACGATACGAAGAGAAAACGTGAGATCGTTGTGACAAATAATGAAACGGGTGAGTCCAAGACGTATCTGATCCCGTATGGTTCCAGGATCAAGGCTGTTGATGACGTATATCTGGAGGCCGGTGACGCATTGACAGAAGGTAGTGTGAATCCGCATGATATTCTGAAGATCAAGGGCGTTGAGGCCGTACAGGACTACATGCTTCACGAGGTGCAGCGTGTATACCGTCTGCAGGGTGTTGAGATCAACGATAAGCATATCGAGGTCATCGTGCGGCAGATGCTGAAAAAGGTCCGGATCGAGAATAATGGCGATACGGAATTCCTTCCGGGTTCTCTCGTAGATATTCTGGATTACGAAGATATGAATGAGCGGATGATAGAAGAGGGCAAGGAGCCTGCAGACGGCAAGCGGGTGATGCTTGGTATTACAAAGGCAGCGCTTGCTACGAATTCCTTCCTGTCAGCAGCATCCTTCCAGGAGACGACGAAGGTACTGACAGAAGCTGCTATTAAGGGTAAAGTTGATCCATTGATCGGCCTGAAAGAGAATGTTATCATTGGTAAGCTGATCCCGGCAGGTACCGGTATGAGACGTTACCGTGATGTCAAGCTGGACATTTCCGGAACGGATGATTACAAGTACGAAGAGGAAATGGACGATGAACTTACCTTTGATGAGATGGAGGAGGAAGCAAAACTGAATCCTGAAGAAGTGAGTGACACCATCGAGGATGTGGAGACACAGGAGGTAAGTGAAGAGGAGCCGGAGCCTGTATCAGCCGGAGTTACGGAGGAAGAGTAACAGCAGCCGTGGAAAACGCCTTCTGGGGGCTGCCAGGAAATTCATTTCATTAAGTATAAATAGTGGGCTGTCAGTTTTCTGACGGCCCATTATTTTTTTTCTGGTTTTTAATGTCCCGTACCAGCTTCTTAAAGGACATATCCTCGGAAAGCCGGTCTGATGTGACATCCTGCGCGGACTGGCGCGGCGGATATCCGTAAGGCATCTGGTTGAATGAATTGTAATTGTAATAGCCGGGGGCAGGCTGGCTGTACTCTGACCCTGGCTGGCCGTCTCCTGGCGGATAATAAGATATATTTTCCTGTGCCTGATATGGTGGAGGGGAAGCCTTTTCCCTTTTCTTCTTTTTAATAAATGGCCGGAATATAGTCTTCCGTCCGGTCCAGCCGACGATCCGTACCAGTATGATTCCCCAGAAGACGCCGAAGGAGTCGATCAGGACATCGCGTTTGGACGGGCCGCGGCCCGCGACCCAGGACTGGTGGTATTCATCACCGCAGGCGAACGCAACGCAGAAAAATCCGGCCACCAGCATCAAAAGGATCCCGCGGAGACCGTACACATACAGTGGAAACGCCACTGCGACAGCCAGGGCAAAATACTCAGTCATATGAGCTAACTTCCGTATGACTCCGTGAAAACGTGTGGCAAGATTGTCGATTTCCCAGGGCTCAAAATCTACCCCTAAAAACTCCCCGCCTGTTTCTATCACTTTATAGCTGACCTTATAACTGAGCTGTGAGGAGGTGACCCCATCCTGCGCAGAAAAAGTAAAAATCAGGTACATCATGATTATGGCAGGCAGAAAAGATAATGGCTTCAAAAAATTTAACATAATATGACCTCTCTTATCTGTATTCTTTCCTATTTAAAAGTCCATGCCTGCTTCGCAGGCGCTGCTATATATAATATGTACAGGCTGATATTTCATTGGCCTGAATTTCCGCTATTGTATCACTGCGGAAAATGTATTGTCCAGTGATTTAAGAAAAATCTAATAAATTTCTGCGTGAGAATTTCTGAAAGAAACAGCTTGACAATGGTCGGCCGGACACGTATACTAATTTAGTGCGTGATTACGCGCTGCTTTTTGTAAAGGTATGACAGCAACCACATGAGTAAAGACTCAAGTAAATCAGGAGGTGAAAGATTA
>CAYLPF010000084.1:0-6193 GCA_964385485.1 uncultured Lachnospiraceae bacterium
CACGGTTCACGATCAATCCCATGGTCTTCGGATCCATCTCGCACTCCTTTACCAGCTCGGCAATTCTTCCTGCCGCCTGCACGCCTCTTCTGGAACAGTCGCTGACAAGAATGATCGTATCCACCTTCGGCAGGATACCGCGGCTGATATGTTCCATACCGGCCTCATTGTCCACCACCATATACCTGTAATTCGGAAGCAGCTTCTGCATCTGTGCCTGAAGCAGTCCGTTCACAAAGCAGTAACAGCCTTTTCCCTGGGTCCTGCCCATCACAAGAAGATCAAAATCGTCATCCTCATTCAGGCATCTCTGAAACATGAACTCTGTATAATCCGCTTTCGACATGCCGGCAGGGATCGGGCTCTTAGCGCTGTCCTCAGCCCGTTCGATCTGCTCCCTGACTTCGCCGAGCGTCATCTCCACTTCTACGCCCAGTACCTCGTTCAGATTGGAATTCGCATCCGCATCCACGGCCAGGATCGGCCGCTTGCCCATCCGGCACATAGCCTGGATCAACAGGCCGGAAAGCGTGGTCTTGCCAACGCCGCCTTTCCCGGCAATTGCTATTACGTGTGCCATTAATGCCTCCTTTATGAATTCTCCTGACAATCGATCCGAACTACGCCGCCGGTCAGGTCGGCCAGCGCCAGCGTTCCCTCTATGGTCTTCCTGTCACCCATGACATCCGTGAGCGTGATCTGATTTCCATTTACCTCAATCTTACTCACATATTCCATAAGAATGCTGTCCGGATCCTTTGTCCTGTATGCTGTTGACAAACACATATCTTCCACCTCCTGCCAATAATCAGTTTTCTTTTACCATTGAAAGCGCAAGGCTCAGATAAAGATTGCCCTTCTGGAACTCATCTACAGCCTTTCTGATCTGCTGTGCAGCCGCGTCTTTACCCTCGGATCTCAGCTTGTCCGCCACCTGATCCAGCTCTGCAGCATGATGTTCATTGTGCTTGAGCATATAATCCAGAAGCGCTGTCATCTTATCACCCTGAGGGGTCTCATGGGAATGCGTTTGACCGCCACATCCACTGCAGCCGCTCTCACATCCGCTGTGATCGAGACCTTCATGAGTGTGATCATGCTCGTCCTCATGGCCATGCTCATGGCTGTGTACATGCGTATGCTCGTACGTGTGAGTATGCGGATGCTCGTGATCATGGGTATGGGCACAGAGATTACCGTTTTCATCGTGAATCAAATGCATTGCCAGTTCTCCTTTCCATAAAAGTTTGTTATTTTTTTCACATGCCAGAATATTCTATGGCATACGTTTGTATTATAGCATATCTTGTTTTTATTCACAATAACTGCCATGTACTTTTTTTAGTACTTTTCTTTTTTTTACAAAAAAACCACAGGAAAATCTTATGCAATTTTCACCATGGTTTTTTTGTCGCATTTAAATTTGTTAAAAAAACTACAGGATCATTCTCCCCATGGAATCAGGGAGTTTTCCTGTTTGTTATCACGCAGCATCAGGTTTGCAACAGCCTCTTTCGGATCCTTGCCCTCAAACAGCACTTTGTTTACCTGCTCGATGATCGGCAGTTCCACGCCGTATTTTTCTGAAAGCTTCATGGCAGACCTGGCAGAATAAACGCCCTCCACCACCATGTTCACTTCCTTCATTGCTTCTTCCATGCTGTAGCCCTGTCCAAGCAGGATACCGGCTCGCCGGTTGCGGCTGTGCATACTGGCACAGGTAACGATCAGGTCGCCGATCCCCGTAAGGCCGGAAAAGGTTTCCCTCTTACCGCCCATTTTTATGCCCAGTCTGGAGATCTCCACCATCCCTCTTGTGATGATCGCAGCCTTCGCGTTATCTCCGTAACCCATCCCGTCCGCGATACCCGCCGCCAGCGCGATCACATTTTTGAGGGCGCCGCCAAGCTCGATCCCCAGCATATCCGCGCTGATATACACACGGAATACGGGACTCATAAAGATTTTCTGGAGATACCGCGCAGTCTCCTCACTCTTTGCGCCTATCACGCACGTCGTAGGAAGCCCTCTCGCCACTTCCTCCGCATGGCTTGGCCCGGAAAGCACGGCGGACTGTGCCTGCGGGATCAGTTCATCCAGGACATCCGTCATCGTCTTCAATGTACTTTCCTCAATGCCCTTGGCCGCACTGACAATGATGGTGCCTGGTTTTACAAAAGCGGTCATCTTTTCCGCCGTCTCCCTCACACATTTCGAGGGAACAACGAGAAGCAGGATATCATTCCCCGATACTGCTTCCTCCAGATCTGATGTTACCCGGATCTTTTCCGGCAGCAGCACCTCAGGAAGCTTTGATATCCGGCGTGTGCTGCGGATTCTTTCTGCTTCTGTGTCACGATGCGACCAGAGTGTCACATCATTTCCATTTTCATTCAAAAGGATCGCAAGAGCCGTTCCCCAGCTTCCTGCACCTATCACACCTGTTTTTGCCATACTTTCCTCCAGATGGTACGCTATGATTCTTTTTTGCGGAAGAGATATGTTTTTCGCTCCTCATGATGCAGCAGTCTCTGTATATTTGCCCTGTGCATCCAGAATGCCAGTATCGTCAGCAATGCACCGATGGCATACATCTCGTTCAGATAGTTCTGCGTCATACCGAACATACCGTTCTGCCCCATCACCACCAGCTCGATCATAAATCCGACGTAAACCAGCAGGGAGCCCAGTGAAACGTAATGCGTCAGAAGGAGCGTAAACGCAAAGGTCACAAACGCAAACACTGTCAGATACCAGTTCAGTGAAAGGATCAGGCCCGCTGTTGCCGCAATCCCTTTTCCGCCGCGGAAGTTCAGATAAAAAGGAAAATTGTGCCCCAGAATAACTCCTGCCGCAGTATAAAAGCTGAGAAGCGGCAGGATATCGGCGTACTTCTGTCCAAATACCGCTTTCACCAGCAGCACGGCAATTACGCACTTAAAAGCATCACCTATCAAAGTGATCGCTCCGGCCTTCGTTCCCATGGTCCGCAGCATATTTGTTGTTCCGGCATTTCCGCTGCCGTATTTTCGGATATCAATACCATGCGCCCGCCCATATAGATAGCTTGTCTGAAAAAGTCCAAACACATAGCCTATCGCCAGACATACGAAACGTTCCATCAGTCTTCTTTATCCTTTCGCTCTCTGATAATGAATTTCAGTGATGTACCCTTAAAGCCGAAGGTGTCCCTTATCTTATTTTCCAGATATCTCGTATAGGAAAAATGCATAAGCTGCCGGTCATTTACAAATATGACAAAAGTCGGAGGCTTCACAGCAACCTGAGTAATATAGAACAGTTTCAGCCTTTTGCCCTTGTCGGAAGGCGGCTGCTGCAGCGCTACCGCCTCAGCCATGATCTCATTGAGCACGCCTGTCGTCACCCGCAGCGTCTGATTCTCAATGACCATATCAATGGTCTCAAACAGCTTCGGAAGGCGCTGCCCTGTCTCCGCGGAGATGAAGATGATCTCAGCATACGGCATATAGGAGAGGACACGCCGTATATCATTTGTGTATTTGTAGACCGTCTTGTCGTCCTTCTCGATCGCATCCCACTTATTCACCGCGATGACGATTCCCTTTCCTCTGTCATGGGCGATTCCTGCGATCTTGGCATCCTGCTCCGTAACGCCCTCCGTCGCGTCGATCATGATGACAACAACGTCAGCGCGCTCCACAGCCGTCACAGTACGGATAATGCTGTACCGCTCCAGTTCCTCCTTGATCTTGTTTTTGCGCCGCAGCCCCGCCGTATCGATAAAGACGTATTCCCGTCCTTTCCAGGTCACGGCAGTATCCACGGCGTCCCGGGTCGTTCCCGCGATATCCGATACGATCAGACGGTTTTCTCCGATCAGCTTATTAATAAGAGAGGACTTCCCTACGTTCGGCTTACCGACAATGGCAATGCGCGGGCGGCCGTCCTCCGTCTCCTCCGTCTCATCCGGATTGAAATATGAGGTCACCTGGTCAAGCATGTCCCCGATCCCGATTTTATTGCTGGCGGAAATGGGATAGGGGTCGCCGATCCCAAGATTGTAGAACTCATATACGTCCGCCATGTCCTTTTCATAATTATCTGCTTTATTTACCACCAGGACCACCGGCTTGCGGGAGCGGCGCAGCATATCCGCCACCTTGGCATCCGCGTCCACCAGTCCCTGTCTGCAGTCCACCATAAACAAGATCACATCCGAAGTATCAATGGCGATCTGCGCCTGATCCCTCATCTGTGACAGTATGATATCGCTGCTGTCCGGTTCAATGCCGCCTGTATCGATCAGCGTAAAATTCAGATTCAGCCATTCCACATCCGCGTATATCCTGTCCCTGGTCACGCCCGGCGTATCCTTTACTATGGAAATGTTCTCGCCGGCCAGCGCGTTGAACAACGTCGATTTACCGACATTGGGCCGCCCGACAATCGCTACGATTGGTTTACTCATCCATGTCCTCCTCTTCCATCTGCCGTCCTGTCACTGCGCAGACAAAATCATATCCGCTTGATTTTACAATACGAACCCTGATTTGTAAAGCATTTTCCAACTGCTCCACTGTCATATCATCGAGGAAAACATTCTCTCCGCTGCGCAGAAGATTGACCGGAAGCAGCAGCTCGCTGCCAAGCGTTCTGCCCTGGAGCTGCTCCACAAGGTCTTTGCCCGTCAACAAGCCCGATACAGTGATCATCTCTCCGAAAAACCGGTTCTCAATTTCGTAGATATGCAGCGTCACCTCCGGATACTGCGATCCTATTTCCAGGCAGAGCTGTTCCAGATACGGAGCTGCCAGCCGTCCCGTCGCCAATGAGATCTCCCTTGCCGGCCTGCAATCGGATTTGAGGTCCGACGCACACATTTTTTCAAGCGCCTGCCTCGTCTCTTCTCCCAAAAGCCGCATCATTCCTACGCCGTTTTCTAACTGAAGATACCCGTCATACCGGACCTCCTCCGGGAAATCTCTTCCAGCCAGAATGTACCATTCATCCGAAGCGTGGATAAAATGCAGGCCGTATTCATCATATATTTTTTTCTGCCACCGCTCGATCTGGTCGATCACTGCTGCGGCATCCTTCCTTCCGAAAGGCTCCAGCGGATACAGCCCGTCCCGGAATTTCGTCAGCCCCACGGGAACCACAGAAACACTCTTCAAATATGGAAGATACTCTGTCAGCTTCCGGATCGAGTATTCCAGCTCTGCCCCGTCATTTATGCCCTTGCAGAGAACGATCTGGCCATTCATCTCAATGCCGGCTTCAGCCAGCCGCTTTACCTTCGGAAAAATATCGCCGGCAAAACGGTTGTTCAGCATCTTACAGCGAAGCACAGGATTCATCGTATGGAAGGAAATGTTGATCGGCTCCAGACGGTAACGGATGATCCGGTCAATATCATGGTCGCTCATATTCGTGAGCGTCACATAATTTCCCTGCAAAAAAGAAAGTCTCGAATCGTCATCCTTAAAGTACAGCGTATCTCTCATGCCCTTCGGCATCTGGTCAATAAAACAGAAAATGCATTTGTTTCTGCAGGAGCGGTAATCATCCATCAGAGAGCTGTCAAAAACGATCCCAAGATCCTCTTCAAATTCCTTTTCAATCTCCAGCTCCCATTCCTCTCCGTCCGCTTTCTGCACCAGCACTGTCAGATATTCTTCATTCGTATAATAATGGTAATCAAAAACGTCCTCTATTTCCTGTCCGTTCACTGCCAGTACAATATCCCCCGGCTCCAGATCCAGCTCCTCAGCAATGCTGCCCGGGACAATTTCCTTTATTCTGTGCTCAGTCTTTTTTTTCATGCTCAAGCCATCCAAACCTACTGATGTCAAATCTTTCAATAATGGCGGAATCCGTCCGCCCTGACTGAATCATTGACTCACAGTTATCATACTATTTCCCCCGGAAAAATGCAACCAGAAGGAGCAATTCACGCGCATTCACGCGCATTATCATATTTGGTAAGGCGCGCTTACTGTTCACGGTTCCTCCACCCAGCCAGGCACAGACCGCCTTCTTCGAAGGCTATATGCCGCTGACATTTTCCTCCATATTTCTTGACGCGTCCAGTACAAAATGGTATAAATATCTTGAATATAGTTACGATTCTCATCTGTACCAATCTGACTGCGAATAGTAACTGAATACAAGCCACATGGAGGGAACTCATGTCTACCATCGATGAAGTGAA
>CAYLPF010000085.1:0-6175 GCA_964385485.1 uncultured Lachnospiraceae bacterium
CCGAACTGCAACAAAAGTCTGTTTGATTGACAGAACGGCGAAATTGTGTTAGTGTGATAAAAAGTTGAAGGGGTGCTGAGAAATTAAAAATGGATGATAATATGAATGAAATTTTGCAGGAAACAGAGAAGGAAACGGAAAGGGGAACAGAGCAGGAGAGCGTGACAAATGAATGCTGCTGCCGTATAAAGCATCGGGATGACAAAGAGTACCGGGATCTGATGAACCGGCTCAGACGTATTGAAGGCCAGGTGAGAGGCATCCAGGGGATGGTTGAGGATGAGCGGTACTGTGTTGAGATCCTGACTCAGGTTATGGCGATTCAGTCCGCGCTGAACAGTTTCAACAAAGTGCTTCTGTCGAACCATATAAAAACGTGCGTTGTACATGATATCAAAAACGGCAACGAAGAGGCAGTGGATGAGTTGTGCTCTACGATACAGCGGCTGATGAAGTAGGAGTATTCAAACGTAATGCCTGATGCATGGTGTTGAAGCAAAAGAATCGTTCAAAAAATACAAATAAACACGAAAAATCAAAAAAATAAAAAAATTGAAAAAACTCAAAAAAACACTTGCATTTTCCTGCAACACATGCTATAGTATCTGAGTATGGTTCGTTGGTCAAGCGGTTAAGACGCCGCCCTCTCACGGCGGAAACAGGGGTTCGATTCCCCTACGAACTATTTTAATGAAGCTTGAAAAGCCTGTATTTACGGCAATTTTCAATACGAAACAGATAACACAGGTTTATGCCTGTGTTTTTTTGTTGCCATGCATGCGAAAGGAAGCTCCGGTGGAGGTTCCTTTTCGTTAGTAAAAAATAATTGCTGCAAATATCTGCAGGCCCCTGTAAAATGCCTTGCAATATGGAAATATTATGCTATAATGTTCTAAATAAATAATAGCGAAGTAGGAATCAGCGCGTTAAGTTGTCAGCGGCTGGGGAGTCGCCCTGAACCGAAAAATCTTTCCGCAGGAAATGATTTGCGATGCTTTTTCCGCACCCGTTGCTACAATATGAGAACATCTCATAATGTGGAGCGAATATTATTTATCGGCACTCATTGATACTCACATTGTGGAGGTGTTTTATTATGCAAAAAAGTAAAAAAGTAGTATGGGATACCCGCACGCTCGTGTTTCTCGGTCTGTTGGTAGCAATGAACATTGTGCTGGTACGTCTCGTTGTGATCGATCTGGGATCTTACCGCATTACCATCGGCAGCGTCTGTACGATACTTGCCGGGCTGTGGTTCGGCCCGGTAGCAGGAGGCATCAGCGGCTTTATTTCAGATATTCTCGGATGCCTGCTGAAGGGATACGCGGTGAATCCGCTGATCACGGTTTCTTCGGTTCTCTGGGGTGTGGTTCCCGCGTTGATGAGCCGGTTTGTGACGGGCAGCAGGATGAGAAAGACCGTGATGCTCAGCTTATCCGTTGCGGTGACTTCGGTTCTGTCCACGCTCATCTTTACGACAGCAGGGCTTGTGCTTATTCTCGGCTACAGCCTGTTTGCGATCATGCCGGGACGCATTGTACAGTGGGCGATCATGACGCCGATCTACTGTCTGCTGACGTGTATCCTGTACTTCAGTCCGCTGACGGCTATGGTACATAGTGTGACTGTGGGGAGGACGGTAAGGGCATAGGATATTGTATCGGATGCTATGCAGGTTCAGGGCACAGGCCGGAGACACGCCCGCTGCTGTTTTGAACTGTAAAATTACATAACGCAGCTCCAGACGATTCCCCGTGGAGCTGGGGCAGAGGGCGTTGCGGACATTGCAGCGCCCTCAAAATGATTACGGAGGAGAAAAAATGGATTATCAGGAGGCGCGGGCATTTATTCAGGCGGTGTCCGCCAAGGGAAGTGAGCCTGGTCTTACGGCGATTACATATTTACTGGATTTTTTGGGCAATCCGCAGGAGAAACTGAGGTTCATACACGTCGCGGGAACGAACGGCAAGGGCTCTGTGGTAGCGTATCTGTCAACAGTGCTGGAGTATGCGGGATACCGTGTGGGCCGGTATATTTCACCGACTCTTTTCTCTTACCGGGAGAGGATACAGATCAACAGAGAGAGTATCAGCCGGGAGGATTTTGCGGAGGCGCTGACAGAGGCATATGGGGCTTATTGCCGGATGGAGGAACTGGGCATGGCGCTTCCCACGGTATTTGAGGTGGAGACTGCTGTCTCTTTCCTGTATTTCAGAAAGAAAAAATGTGATCTCGTGATGCTTGAGGCGGGCATGGGCGGCAGGCTGGATGCCACGAATATCATTCAGACGCCGGTGCTTACGGTGCTGGCTTCTATCAGCATGGATCACATGGAATTTCTCGGCAATACGCTGGCAGAGATCGCCTGGCATAAAGCGGGGATCATAAAACAGGGGGTACCTGTTGTATCGGCTCATCAGGAGACGGAAGCGGCGGATGTGATCGCAGAGGAAGCAAAGAAAAAGGGCAGTGAATGCCGTTTTGTGGATCCGGGGCTTTTTACGGATGTGTGCTGCAGCCTGGAACGCCAGAGCTTTTGTTACGGCAATTTTGGGAAAGTGACGATCCGGCTTGCAGGAGTACAGCAGATAGAGAATGCCGCTCTTGCACTGGAAGGAATCGCGTCGCTTCGGAAAAGCGGGTATGATATCCCTGCTGATGCGGTGCAGCGTGGAATGCAGGATACCGTATGGAAGGGAAGATTTTCTGTGATACACAGGGATCCGCTTTTTATCCTCGACGGAGCGCACAATCCGGATGCGGCGCGGCGGCTTCGGGAATCTGTTCTGAAATACTTTAAAAATCGTAAAAAATATTATATCTTTGGAGTGTTTTCTGACAAAGAATATGATAAAATTATAGAAATTACCGCTGATCTGGCGGAGCATATTTATACGGTGGAGACGCCGGACAATCCCCGGGCGCTGCCTGCCGAAAGGCTGGCCGAGGCTGTGCGGAGAAAGAATCCTTCCGTAGAAGCGGCGGAGAGTATTCCGGATGCCGTGAAGAAGAGCCTTGCGGCCGCCGGACCGGAGGATGTCATCATAGTATTTGGTTCCCTGTCGTTTCTGGGAGCGGCGGAGCAGGCGCTCAGAGATCAGATCCGGCAGGACAGGCCGGCTGCGGCAGGGCAGGCCGGCGGAGAATGTCAGGATGAGGCGGCACAGGCTGCCAGGCTGCGGCAGGCATGAGCGGTAAATGAATAACAGACTTGGAGAATGGCAAATGAAGGATTTACTGGAGTTAAGAGATCAGATCGACAAGATTGACCGGCAGATCGTATCCCTGTTCGAGGAGCGGATGCAGATCAGCGAGGAGGTTGCGAAGTACAAGATTGCTAATGGGAGAAAGGTGTTTGACAAGGACAGGGAGAGGTCAAAACTGGATACACTGACGGGGCTTGCCCACAGTGATTTCAACCGACACGGTGTGGCTGAGCTGTTTCAGCAGATCATGTCCATGAGCCGCAAGCTGCAGTATCAGCTTTTATCGGAGAGCGGTGCGGCCGGGAGGCTTCCGTTCATTGCAGTGGACGATATAGAACGGGATAATATCCGCGTCGTCTATCAGGGCGTGGAGGGCGCTTACAGCCATGCGGCGATGCAGGAGTATTTTGGGAAGGACGTCAATTGCTTCCATGTGAAAAGGTGGCGGGACGCCATGGAGGCGATCGCGGAGGGCGCCGCCGATTATGCGGTGCTTCCGATTGAAAACTCCTCTGCCGGTATTGTTGCGGACAACTACGACCTTCTTGTTAATTTTGAAAATTATATCGTGGGCGAGCAGATCATCAAATGCGAACATGCGCTTCTGGGGCTCCCCGGCACGAAGCTGGAGGACATCCGCAGGGTGTATTCTCATCAGCAGGCGCTCTCTCAGTGCGAGGAATATCTGGACCGGCACAGGGAATGGCAGCTTATACCGTATGACAATACTGCAAGGGCTGCAAAGAAGGTATCTGAGGAAAAGGATCCTTCCCAGGCGGCTGTCGGCAGCAGGTTTGCGGCGGAGTTATTCGGCCTTGAGGTACTGGAAGACCATATCTATTATAATGCGGCAAATTCCACGCGGTTCATTATCGTTACGAACCAGCGCATATTCCGCCGGGATGCGCAGAAGATCAGCATCTGCTTTGAGGTGCCGCATTACAGCGGGGCGCTGTACAATATTCTGTCCCATTTTATTTACAACAATCTGAATATGAACAAGATTGAATCACGGCCGATTCCCGGCAGAAACTGGGAGTACCGTTTCTTTGTTGATTTCGATGGAAACCTGAACGACAGTTCTGTGAAGAACGCGCTCCGGGGCATCCGCGAGGAAGCGATCAACATGAAAATACTCGGAAATTATTAAGGGGGAAAATACAGCAGTATGACACGCTTGGATGAATTGATCATATACAGAAAATTTGAAAATGGCGCGGCGCTTCAGGATATGACCTGGGTTATGGCACATTATAAGGATGAAAACCAGCAGGAAGAGGTGCGGGAGCTCTTTTTCGGATGTATGCACAGCCTGATCGACCTG
This sequence comes from uncultured Lachnospiraceae bacterium, assembly GCA_964385485.1. Lineage (GTDB taxonomy): Bacteria > Bacillota > Clostridia > Lachnospirales > Lachnospiraceae > Choladousia. The sequence goes on from CAYLPF010000085.1 coordinate 4,531, forward strand.
GCTGGGAACTATGGATTTGAAAAAAATCTGTGGCATGCGTATCTGACGTATTTATTAGTTAATAATGAGAATGTATTCAGTACATCCTGTGAGATCAAAGGGGTGACAGAGGGGAGTCTGCTGGAGCTTGCGAAGCATGACTTCCGGATATTCCGGGAACTGTTCGAATATGACTTTACAGAGCTTGAAAAGACACTGGGCACCGGATTTTTTGAGGAGATCCTGAATTACCGCCGGGCAGGCGCGGCCGGCAAGGTATACAACAGGCGTATCTGCGACAGGATATGCGAACTGAGTGAAGCGCTCGGCATTGCGAAGGATCTGGATGAGTTCACAGAGAATATCATTCATTTTTACCGTGAATTCGGCGTTGGCAAGCTGGGGCTGCATAAAGCGTTCCGGGTAGTAAGAGATGACGACTGCGTACTGATCGAACCGATCACGAATATCATGCATGTAAGCCTGGATGATCTGGTGGGATATGAGATCGCGAAAAAGAAGCTGACCGACAATACCGAGGCTTTCGTGCAGGGCAGGCGGGCAAATAACTGCCTGCTGTTCGGAGACGCCGGTACGGGGAAGTCCTCCTGTATCAAGGCGATTCTGAATCAGTATTACGACCAGGGGCTTCGCATCATTGAGATCTACAAGCATCAGTTCCAGGACCTGAATGATGTCATCGCACAGATCAAGAACAGAAATTACCGTTTTATTATTTATATGGATGATCTTTCTTTCGAGGAATTTGAGATAGAATACAAGTATCTGAAGGCGGTCATTGAGGGCGGCCTGGAGAAAAAGCCGGATAACATCCTGATCTATGCGACATCCAACCGCCGCAACCTGATCCGGGAGAAATTCAGCGACAATCAGGAAGAGAGGGACGGCGACATCCACACGAACGATACGATTCAGGAGAAGATGTCCCTTGTGTCCAGATTCGGCGTTACGATCTACTTCGGCTCCCCGAACAAGAAGGAATTCCAGACGATCGTGAAGACGCTGGCAGACCGGTACGGGGTGAAGATGCCGGAGGAGGAATTGCTTCTGGAGGCAAATAAATGGGAGCTGGCCCACGGCGGCCTGTCAGGGCGCACGGCACAGCAATTTATTGATTATCTGCTGGGGCAGATGAGATAGGAGGGGAATATGGCAGTAAAATATTTTGCGGCCATCGGTATCGGCTCAACCGTGACAGAGATGAAGATATACGAGTGGGGCGGCAAAAAGGTGATGCGGGAAGTGGAAGATGTCAGCGCCAGGATCAGCCTTGGCCTGGACGTCTACAAAACGGGGCATATCGGCAGCCGGCATGTGGAAGAACTCTGCCAGATACTTCTTGATTTCAAAAACATCATGCAGAGCTACAGGGTGGACGTATATAAAGTATATGCCACCAGCGCATTCCGGGAGTCCAGGAATATGCTGGTCTTGAAAGATTATGTGGAGAAGCAGACGGGATTCCGTATCGATGTTCTGAGCAACTCAGAGCAGCGTTTCGTGGACTACAAATCAATCGCGTCGGTTACTGCGGAATTTGAGACGATTATCCAGAGTGCGGCTGCCATTGTCGATATTGGAGGCAGCAGTATGCAGATCTCGCTTTTTGATAAGGATAAGCTGATCACAACGCAGAATATCAGAG
>CAYLPF010000086.1:0-6143 GCA_964385485.1 uncultured Lachnospiraceae bacterium
GACCGAGGAAATGCGGAGCATTTGCGAGGGCCGCAGCACGGCTCACAAGTAGTGGTTTTATTCAAAGTAAAATGAAAGCAGGAATTTGAATGAGAAAAAACAGCATAAAGAATACCCGGATCAACGGAGAAGTCCAGAAAGAGTTATCCAGAATCATTCAGAATGAGATCAAGGATCCGAGGATCGCTCCGATGATTTCTGTGGTTGCCGCAGAGGTGGCGCCGGATCTGAAAACGTGTAAAGCGTACATTTCAGTGTTCGGGGATGAAAAGGCGGCAGCGGATACGCTGGCCGGGCTGAAAAGTGCGGAGGGATATATCCGCCGCCAGCTTGCCCACAGCGTTAATCTGAGGAATACGCCGGAGATCCGCTTCATTCTGGATCAGTCGATCGAGTACGGTGTGAATATGTCTCATTTGATCGATGAAGTCATTGATGATGACGAAAGGAAGCGCGGCGCTGCCGACCAGGATACAGCGGAGAAAGAGGCAGAGTGAAAAGGAAGAAGGATGAAAAAGGGGCAGAATAGGAAAGGGTGAGAGCGATGATCAATCTTGCAGACGAATTAAAAGGCGTACGGACGGTGGCGATAGCAGGTCATGTAAGGCCAGACGGCGATGCCGTTGGTTCATGCCTCGGTCTGTACCATTATCTGAAAAAAAATTATCCGAAAATTGACACAAAGGTATATCTGGAGCAGATACCGAATGCATACAGGATGATCGCCGGCTGTGATGAGGTGGTTCATCAGATACCGGAGGATACCGGCGTGGATCTGTTTTTCTGCCTTGACTGCGCTGATGAAAAGCGTCTGGGGGCTTTTTCGGCGTTTTCCCAAAATGCGGGTCGGGTGGTCTGCATCGATCACCATATCAGCAATGGGGGATTTGCTGATGTAAATTATATTGTGCCGGATGCAAGCTCCACATCAGAGCTGGTATTCAGGGTTCTGGAGGAAGACAGGATCCCGTACGAATCGGCGGAGGCTCTGTATATGGGAATTGTTCACGATACAGGTGTTTTCAGACATTCATGTACATCGCCGGAGACAATGGAAACAGCGGCCAGGCTGATGCGGAAGGGGATCGACTGCTCAAAAATCATCAACAGGACGTATTATGATAAGACGTATCATCAGAATCAGATCCTTGGGCGTGCTCTTCTTGAGAGCATTCAGCTTATGGACAAAAAGGTTATTTTCAGCGCCATCCGGAAGAAAGAGATGGACTTCTATGGAGTCGGGCCGTCGGATCTGGACGGTATTGTGCAGATACTGATGAGTACTGTCGGGACAGAGGTGGCGATTTTCCTTTATGAGACAGAGCCGCAGATCTTCAAGGTAAGTCTTCGTTCCAGAGAGCTTGTTGATGTAAGTACGGTGGCAGCTTATTTTGGCGGCGGCGGCCATGTGAGGGCTGCCGGGTGTACCATGCAGGGCAGCATATATGATGTGGTGAACAACCTTACACTTCATATAGAGGAGCAGCTTCATCGGGAGAGCAATTGTGATTAACGGTATTATAAATGTATATAAAGAGAGCGGATATACCTCCCATGATGTGGTGGCAAAGCTGCGCGGGATATTAAAACAGAAGAAGATCGGTCATACAGGGACACTGGACCCGGAAGCGCAGGGCGTGCTTCCGGTTTGTCTTGGGAAGGCAACGAAGATTTGTGATTTGTTGACAGACAAAACAAAAGAGTACAGAGCAGTGCTGCGATTGGGGCTTGTGACGGATACTCAGGATATGACTGGCGTTGTTCTGAAGAAAACAGATGTGACCTGTACAGAAGATGAGATCAGGGCATGCATTTCCCGCTTTGCCGGAGTACAGGAACAGATCCCTCCGATGTATTCGGCGCTTAAGGTAGGCGGTAAAAAGCTGTATGAGCTGGCCCGGCAGGGAATTGAGGTTGAGCGGAAACCGCGGCAGATCACGATCGAGCGGATTTTGGTGGAAGATATCACTCTTCCGGAAGTGACTTTTACTGTCGTATGTTCGAAGGGAACTTATATCAGGACACTTTGTCACGATATCGGAGCTGCTCTGGGCTGCGGGGGCTGTATGGAATCACTGCTGCGTACGAAGGCAGGGCCGTTTTTACTGGAGGACAGTGTGACGCTGGATGAGATCGTTCAATGCAAAGAGGAAGGAAGATTGCCGGAGGTGATCCATCCGACAGATTCTGTCTTTTCATATTTGCCTGAGTTTGTCCTGACCCGGGAAGCGGAACGCCTTGTCAGAAACGGAAACCCGCTGAGACCAGAAATACTGGGAGAACCCGGGATAACCATGGATCCCGAGATAAAGGGAGAACCCGGGATAACCATGCATCCTGAGTTCATGGGACATGAGGGACGGGCGCCGGAAACTGGAGCGCTGGGAGAAAGCGGGCGGGCAGTGGATCCGGCAGCCGGAGAAAAGGAGATGTGGGTACGTCTTTATGGAGCCGGGAGAGAATTTCTGGCAATATACAGATGGGATAAGGAAAAAGCCTGTTACCGGGCTGTGAAGATGTTTTTGTAAAAGGAGATGTCCAGTAAAACAGATGATATATATACACGATACAACAGATTTTCATTCTGATGGGCCGTCGGCCATCACATTGGGGAAATTTGATGGGCTGCACAGAGGGCATCAGAAGCTTTTGAATGAAGTGAAGCATCTGCAAAAGCAGGGATACAGGGGAATCGTCTTTGCGATCGCTCCGGACAGAATGCCGGCGCTTCTGACAAGAGAAGAAAAAAGGCTTATGACAGAATCTTATGGGATCGACTGTATGGTGAACTGTCCTTTTATTCCGGAGGTACTCAGTATGGATCCGGAAACCTTCGTATCGAAGGTATTGGTGGACACACTGCACACAAAACATATCGTAGTAGGTACTGATTTCCGGTTTGGCCATCAGCGTACCGGGGATGTAAGACTTCTGGGAGCGATTCAGAGAGAGTATGGATTTACACTCCATGTAATTAAAAAGGAATGTTACCGGGGCCGTGAGATCAGCAGCACATATGTGAAGGAAGCTCTTGCGGGAGCTGATATGGAGCTTGTGGAGAAACTGCTGGGGTATACGTATTCTGTCAGAGGAATTGTCTGCCATGGAAGGCAGCTTGGCAGTCGGATCGGTATGCCTACCGTTAATCTGATCCCGGAAGACCGAAAGCTGATGCCGCCGCCGGGTGTATATTTCAGCCGGACACAGGCAGGGGGGAAAAAGTACTGCGGCGTGACAAATATAGGATATAAGCCGACGGTGGACGGTTCCTTTCTGGGAACGGAGACGTATCTGTTTGGCACAGATGAAAATATGTATGGCAGGGAAATCGAGGTCAGTCTGTTGAAATTCCGGCGTCCGGAACGGAAATTCGATTCGGTAGATGCATTGAAGAAGCAAATGGAAAAGGACATAATAGCCGGAAAGGAGTATTTCCGTGTATAATGCATTATGGGTGATAAGCTGCGTTGTTTTTGTGATAGGATTTGTCTGCGGCGGCGCAGGCCTTTTCCTCAGATATTATTCCCGGAGAAATGAGAATTACAAAGGACATGCGGAAGCCAGAGTAGTGGATATCGTGGCAGAGCCGCGCAGGGGGCTGGCCGCTCTGTCGGAATTTCATGACCGACAGGCTGCCGTTTTTGAATTCTATGCAGGCGGGAGGCTGATCAAAGTCAAGGATTCCGCCGATACATATCCATGCCCGTACTATCTGAACCAGCGTATCCGTATCAGCTATGATATAGACGAACCGGAACATTTTTATATTGAAGGGAAAAAGCATTGGGAGCAGCTTGCCTCCGCGGTCAGCATACTGGGAGTGGTCTGTATCGTGGCGGGGTGTGCCCTGTTTCTGCTGTATGCAGCCAGGATCACTGTCTGACAGATACCCGTGTACGGCACGGATCATTCGTCCCGGTGACACCCCGCATTCTTCTCGCCCTGGTAAGCTGAAGTGTTACCAATTTACAGCGGTTTGTCAGGCTTTTTTAAATCCGGTGGTTGACGGAACAGCTGATTTATGCTATAGTGGTCAGGTATGAAATTCAGCCGTTACCCAGAGACATGGACTCTCCGACCGGTTTCCTGGTAGCAGGCGATTATAAAACAGGAGGATTTATCATGATTTCGAAAGAGAAGAAAACAGCAATTATCAACGAGTATGCGAGAACGCCTGGAGACACAGGTTCACCGGAGGTTCAGATCGCAGTGCTGACAGCCAGGATTCAGGAACTGACAGCACACCTTCAGACACATCCGAAGGATCATCATTCAAGAAGAGGCCTTCTTAAGATGGTTGGTCAGAGACGTGGCCTTCTTGCTTACCTGAAGAAGACAAATCTGGAAGGATACCGTGAGCTGATTGCTAAGCTTGGAATCAGAAAATAAGACACAAAAAAGAGGGCGGACATATTTTCCGCCCTTACTTTGCATTGCTGAGAAGACAGATGTGAGCCGGGTTTTCTGCAGGAAATTTACCGAGACCACTGAAAAGCAGATTTGTATGGAAATCTTTTTTTCAGTAGTTTCGGACTCTTGCAGATATCCGTTTTCTGTCTGTTCCAGACAACAGAAAAGGAGATTAAGTATGTATAAGAGTTTTTCAATGGAACTTGCCGGAAGGACGCTTACCGTAGATGTCGGACGTGTAGGCGCTCAGGCAAATGGCTGTGCATTTATGCACTATGGTGACACGACGGTTCTTTCCACAGCCACGGCTTCTGAGAAGCCGAGAGAGGGGATCGATTTCTTCCCGCTCAGCGTAGAGTATGAAGAGAAGTTTTATTCAGTAGGCAAGATCCCGGGAGGCTTCAATAAGAGAGAGGGGAAGGCGTCTGAAAATGCCGTCCTGACATCCCGTGTGATTGACCGTCCGATGCGCCCTCTGTTCCCGAAGGATTACAGAAATGACGTGACGCTGAACAATATGGTAATGTCTGTTGACCCGGAGTGCCGTCCGGAGCTGACCGCTATGCTTGGCGCAGCGATTTCTACAGCTATTTCAGATATTCCCTTTGACGGACCGTGTGCGATGACACAGATGGGAATGGTAGACGGAGAGCTTATCATCAATCCGTCCCAGACACAGTGGGATAACGGCGACCTTCAGTTGACGGTTGCCTCCACCGGCGAGAAGGTCATTATGATCGAGGCCGGTGCGAACGAGATCAAAGACGAGGTGATGATTGACGCAATCTATAGATGCCATGCAGTCAATCTGGAGATCATCGAGTTTATCAACAAGATGGTGGCTGAGGTTGGGAAGCCGAAACACACATATGAGAGCTGCGCAATTCCGGAAGAGCTTTTTGAGGCGATGAAGAAGATCGTTACACCGGAGGAGATGGAGACAGCCGTATTTACTGATGTGAAGCAGGTACGTGAGGAGAACATCCGCCAGGTGTCCGCAAAGCTTGAGGAGGCTTTTGCTGACAACGAGGAATGGCTGGCGCTGATCCCTGAGGCACTGTATCAGTACCAGAAGAAGACCGTGCGTAAGATGATCCTGAAGGATCATAAGCGTCCGGATGGCCGTGCTATCACGCAGATCCGTCCGCTGGCTGCAGAGGTAGATCTGATCCCGAGAGTACACGGTTCTGCGATGTTTACCCGTGGACAGACTCAGATCTGTACAGTGACGACGCTGGCTCCGCTTTCTGAGATGCAGAAGGTAGATGGCCTTGATGATAACATTACCGGTAAGAGATATATGCATCATTATAATTTCCCGTCCTATTCCGTAGGTGAGACGAAAGTCAGCCGCGGCCCGGGACGCCGTGAGATCGGTCACGGAGCGCTGGCAGAAAAGGCTCTTATTCCGGTGCTTCCTTCCGAGGAAGAGTTTCCGTATGCGATCCGTACGGTTTCTGAGACTTTTGAGTCAAACGGTTCTACCTCACAGGCGAGTATCTGTGCATCCACAATGTCTCTGATGGCTGCCGGTGTGCCGATCAAGAAAATGGTTGCCGGTATTTCCTGCGGTCTTGTTACGGGTGAGACAGATGATGACTATATCGTTCTGACTGATATTCAGGGACTCGAGGATTTCTTCGGAGATATGGATTTTAAGGTAGCCGGTACTCTGGACGGTATTACGGCGATTCAGATGGATATCAAGATCCATGGCCTGACAAGGCCGATCG